>JAGVVH010000126.1 GCA_019135895.1 Bacteroidota bacterium
AATGTCCATTGTGTCTCCGTGCCTGTCGGCTGCCAATTAAAGATAACTGAATGAGCATCAAGATTGCTATAGTTAATCGAAGAGGGTCTGATACAATTAGGAATCAAATCAAGAGTTAAATCATCCACGTGCATGTAAAGAGCAGCAGAGGTATATTTTGAAAATTTTAAAGCAATATATCTTCCTGTTCCTGAATATTGATTAAAAAATACTTCAAACTCTTCATAAGTGGTAGATGCCGGAATAATAGTGTCTATTGGAAAAAAGGATGCAGTATCTGTCGGAGAATTCATCACCCCCACCTCTAATCTTCCAGCATAGGTGCTATACAACCTTGCCCATAGTTGTAATTGTAATTGATTGATAGTATAATTTACAGAATCTATTAGTGGTAAAACAAGATACTGATTCATTGGATAGGTTGCAGTAGTTGTGGTATAAAATCTAAAAGAATTATTTCCACTATGAGAATAAGTAGAACTATTATATACGTAAGGAAGTCCAAAGTAGGATGCTGTGGTTCCCGTAGCATCATTGACGCGATAATAACAGGGAGGTAAATCTACATTTCCTGCTGTATATCCGGAATATTGGTCAAGATTGTCTGTCCAAGGAATGCTAGAAATTACACAGGGATTAAAAAGTGTGGTGGCACAGGCGGTGTTTGAATGTATTGAAAGACAACTGTCATAAACGGCTTGTACCGAATAACAATATTCTCTGTTTTCATCTAAATTCTCATCATTATAATAAAATGACTGGATCGTGTCGCTATTAATTTGAACTCCATCTCTGTAAACATTAAATCCCAACAAATCTTCATTAACAAAAGAACCTCTCACAATAAAAGGAACCCCCATTTGTTCTAAACTAACACCATCTACCAATGCCTGCCACAAGCCGGTTGACGGAACATATTGCATAGCATTTCCAGTGCTTAATTCTGAAGTAATAGCTCTCGGATTTAACCAAGGTCCTGAAGCTATAGAGCCGCTTACTGCTACTTTCACCCAATAGGTACCTGCCGGAAGAACGGTATTAATAAGTGCTTTCATTTTCATAATAGGTCTGGTAGAGTCTGTTAAAGCAGTTGCAGTAGTTCTATAAATGCCAGTCCAACCGGTGTAAGTCAATAAGTTCGTGTCTTCACTTAAAATTCCATTTCCGTGATGTTGGACTGAGTATTGATTGTGAAATCATCGGCAATCCAAAACTTAGAATCCCTATTTACATTCCATCCCCAAGTGTTTTGCCCGCCATACAGAGCGCTGACATCATAACCATTATGCCCCGCCCCGGGATTCGTTACCATGTCAGCATTGTTATACAAATCCAATCGCATGGGTTGAGTTGTTCCGTTGGGAACACCCCACGAAACATGAATTTTGTTATAGGCCGTAGTGGTCGCTGTCACATTGGTCGGCGGATTACAAATTGACTGCCCTTTTACCCCTATTGCTAAGGCAAAAAGCGCAAAAAACATAAATAACTTTTTCATTTTTAATATATTTAATTGATTGTGTGTTTTTGTTTGAAATAAATTAGATGGATTCTCCCTGCAAAAGTACATTATTTTTTTAAAAGAAGAACATTTTGAACTAAAAAAATTCTTTTTTTAGTTCAAAATGAGAATTATTGTCGCTTGCAATTTTTTACTAATTAGCACTTTAGAAAGCTTTCTATTAATAGATTTGAAAAGATCAGAAAGGTAAATTGATACTTATAAACCGTATTTTTATTTCTTGCAGACAGACTCCCTGCAAAACGTCAAGTAGAATTAATGCTCCACATTAGCTTCTTAGTAATGTTTTGAAATACAAAGGAATATCTGTTTTAAAACACATTTTTTTGTTTGTTTCAGGATGAATAATGGTAAGAGAATAAGAATGCAGTGCTAGTCTTTTAATTCCCTTTTCTGATATTCCGTATAGCTTGTCACCAACAATAGGATGACCCATTTCAGCCAAATGAACCCTAATCTGGTGCTTTCTCCCTGTTAAAAGATTGATTTCCAACAAGCTGTATTGATCCGATTCTTTCATTACATGATATCCGGTAACAGAATAGCTCCCTTTGGCGGGATCGCTGACAGAATAAACTCTATATGCTTTGTTTTCAAATAAATATGACGATATCTCGCCTTCTTTATCTGGCAAACTACCATGTACCACCGTTACATATTTCTTTTGGAAATCCTGCCAGTTGTCTTGTAAAAAACGTTTTGTATATTCATTTTTGGCAAAAATCAAAATACCTGAAGCGTCTCTGTCTAAACGATGGACTATAAACACCCTGTTTTTCGATCTTGTATTTCCCTTTTTAACGTACTCATTCAAAAGAAAATAAGCTGTGTTTTCTTTTTCTCTTTCGGTGCCCATTGTCAAAAGTCCTGATATTTTATCAACCACAATAATATCATGATCTTCATATAGAATTGTAAGCCCCTTCGGTTGGTGCTTCTTTGAAGGTTTTTTTAAGATCGGTTTTTTTTCTTGCATGGTTATTTGTTTTTCAAAATAATCTTTATTACAGTTGAAATATGGCTTTGTTACTTTCTTACAATCATTTCCCTCACAATTAATAGATAAGAAAGGCTGTACAAAAATAGACATTATTTTCAATCCCGGCAATAAACGTTCGCCGAATCTAATAATCAACTTTTGTTTTCTTGGTAGTCCAGATTTTATATTTTGGCCCCTTGTTTCACCGTTGTTATACTTGTCCTTTAAATATTTTCGGTTATTTTTGCAACCCAAAAAATATTACATCATCCAATATTTTATCAAATGAAAAAAACTGTTCTGCTTTTATTGCTTTCTCTCGGGTATCTCTGTTTTGAAAACAACTCCTACGCGCAAACATCTACCGATTCTTCTATAGTATACTTTACTAAAGATATTTCTCCGGAGGGAGTCATGAAAATTTTTAATTACGTAAAAGAGAATGTAAAAGGAAATGTGGGAATAAAAGTCCATTTCGGGGAAGATGGAAATAGCTATTATGTGCCGGCTTCTATGGTTGAGCCTCTTTGCAAAAAGCTGAAAGCAACGCTTATTGAAACAAACGTTGCCTATAATGGACGTCGCCATCAGACAGAAACACATATTCAACTAGCTCACGACCATGGATTTACTTTTGCTCCAATTGATATTTTGGACGAAGGAGGCACCTTAAACCTCCCTATTGTGGGTGGAAATCGTTTTACAACCGCATACATTGCAAAAAACATTGAAAAATATGAAACCATAATCTATTTTACTCATTTTAAAGGCCACGGAAGGTCAGGATTTGGGGGTTGTATAAAAAATGCTTCAATGGGAATGGCAACACCTGCCGGAAAATCGGCCATGCATTTCAGCGATTTTCCGAAACCCGACAGCTCAAAATGTGTCGGATGTGGAGCTTGTATTATGGACTGCCCTGCTAAAGCAATTACGCTAAATCCGCTGACAATAGATAAAGAAAAATGCATCGGCTGCGGAAAATGCATCTCTACTTGTCACGCTGGTGCTATTTCTGCGCCGGACGATACCGAAGAAACAAAAAGGTTTCTCGAAGGACTGGTCGAATATGCCAAGCCTGTTGTTGAACTTAAAAATTCAATTTATTTTAATATTGTAATCAATGTTTCCCCCTCCTGCGATTGCTCGGGCAATCCTAAAAAACCCTTTGTTCAGGATATCGGAATTCTGGCTTCTCTCGATATCGTGGCTATAGAAGCTGCTGCTCACGATTTGATTGATAAAGCTATAAAATGTGAAGATGCCTTTTTGAAAGCCAATTCAGTGAGTGGAAAATATCAGATTGATTATGCGGCACAATTGAAAATGGGAAACAAAAATTACAAGTTAATAGATATTGATGTAAAATAAAATAGGACTATTCTTTCGACTATAAAAAATTGAAACAAGGTTTATTTTTGAACCTTACTCTCTTTTTAACCCCTCCTCGCTGGTGCGATATAACTGAATATTTAATCTAGGTAAGTATAATTGGATGCTTTATTTAAAAAACAAGAGAGGAGTAATTACTTCTCTCTTGTTTTCTTTGCGGTCCGGACGGGACTCGAACCCGCGACCCCGTGCGTGACAGGCACGTATTCTAACCAAACTGAACTACCGAACCTTGTTTCAATTCAGGCCGCAAAAATAGTATTTTTTTTCTTTTCTGCAATCTTGTTTTAACATTTTTTCGGAATAATTTAAAATCAACATGTTATATTGTTTGTGTTGAGTGCTTTATAAATAAAGACTATGTCGAAAATAGTTAAAAACTCCAGGTCAACCCAACATTATAAAGAATGGGCAATTGATAAATAATATCATTAGTAGCCCGATTTACATAAAATATATTATTATAACTGTAAATATTTGTCGCAGAAACACTAATGTCAATGGTGTTGTGTTCTCCGATAAAGAATTTCTTTTTAAGACTTATATCCATCCTATGATAATCGGGCAATCTCCCGCCATTCAAATCGGCTAACAAAAAATCAAGAGTTTCGTTAGAGGTAATATAATCATCTCCTATCCCGCCTGTTGGCGTATAATGGGGATAATATGCCTGCGTTTTGGTGAAGGGAAATCCGCTTCCGTAATTCCATCTTAAGTCAATTTGCCACGACCCCCTTTTCCCAAGGGCATAAGATAGAAGCACATTTACATTATGGCGACGATCAAAATGAGGGTTATAGGTTACCACTCCATCATTTCTTTTAACCCATCCCAATGAGTATGTTGCCCAAAAATAAAACTTTTTATATTCAAATTTTATGGTAGCATCCCCTCCATAAGCATATCCCTTTTCCCAGAGAAAATCTTTTTTGTAAATATCATCAATATCAGAATAATACTGATTATCCTCATATATTTGATACCTGTTTATTCCAATAAGCTGAGAAAAATTTTTATAATATCCTTCGATATTTATTTTTGTGTTTTTTATTATATCCATCTCTATTCCAAGAACAACATGCTGGGCTTTTTGCAAGGTGTTGCTCTTTTCCTTCCCTTCAAATTGAGCGGGCAACATATAACTGTCTGGGCTTGATAAAAATCCATAAAAAAGGTTGACAACATCTCTGTCTGAAGTAATAGCAACATAATTTTGTGAATAGAGTCCTGCCGCAAACTTAAGGCGAATTTTTTTGGTTATATTATATTTTATTGCCAACCTCGGCTCCGGAGATGATGTACTAAGCGAAATATATGATTGTAATCTAAAACTGGGCTCAATGATAACTATATTTTTGAAATTGTATTTATATTTGATAAATAATCCAATATCAGTAGAATAATCGGTAATCAGGGACTCTGACCCTACAATATAATCTGTTTTAAATCCCAATATATCAAATCCAATATTAAAAATACTCTTTCCAATATAATAATTGAATTTAAGATTGGCGTTAAATCCGCTCATAGTACTTTTCCTTGAAGAAAAGGCTTCAACTTTTTCATCAAGGGAAGTAACATAATTGGAATAAGAAATAGTCCCTTCAATAGTGGTGGGAACTTCTCCTGGAACAATCAGAAAATTTGTACCAAGTCCCCAATTGTTCCAGTTGTATGATGCAATAGCACTGTAATTTACATTATCATCAAAATGAAAACCAAAAAAATTAATTTTGGTACCATTAACTGCCACAACTGACATTTTCCCATAAAAGTCAAGATAATTATAGGGAAGTCCTTCGCTTACATAGGGATAGAAAAACTTACACGATTGTTCCAAATAAGATCCTTTAGCAGAAAGAATATAACTAAGAGAGGCT
>JAGVVH010000359.1 GCA_019135895.1 Bacteroidota bacterium
TCTTTTTTACTGCCCTTTCTCTTACAACAGCAAGCTGTTGACGCTACAGGACAATAAAAAAACCACCACCGGAAAACCGGCGGTGGTCATTTTTCTCTTGTCGGGGTGAGAAGACTCATACCTATGTTTTGTTAAGCCCTCGCAAATAACCATCATATGTGGGTTTAAGCCCATTTTACCGAGAGTCCAGAATGATCAGCTAAAATACATCATAAAACAACTTCTTTCCCTTATTTCATGGGCATTTACTGCAAAGTTCATAAATCGTTCATAAAATTTACTACTTTTGTAAAAAGTTCCTGATCCATGAAATCATATAAAACCTCTCAATTAAAAATATTCAATAATAATGGAAAGGAGTACATCTATGTGTACTACAAAGAGAACAATGTTGCACTTCGAATAAATACCAGGTATGAGTACGTCAAAAATAAAATGACCACAGACAATTTGTACAACTCAAAAATGAAGAATCACGAAAAGATCAACACAGAAATCCGTGAAATACAGTATGCAGTTGATACATATATTAATCTGATAGGTGGCCATAAGCCAATTAATCAGAAGGAATGCATGGAATATGTAAAAGAACACAAATATGACGCAATTAAGGCTCCTGCATCAAAAGCAATTATTTTAACAAGTTTATCAGATTATTATGAGAAGTTTCTCGATTCAAAGAAATCACTGCCGTTTTTAAAACCCATTTCTTTAAAAAATTACGTATCATTTAAAAACTTCTTAAAAGATCTCCAGAAATATAAGAAACAGAGGTTCTACTTGTTTCATGTAAATAAGGACCTCATTAATCTTATGATTACTTTCAGTCAGATTGATTTAAGAGATCTGGATGGATATGTAAGTAAAGGCCACTTACAGATAAATACGGTAAAGAAACGGTTAGATGTATTCAAAGAATTTTTGATATGGCTGGAAGCTGAAAACATAGCGAAATTTAACATTCGCAGTCTTTTCCCAAAGATTGAAAAGACATACAAAGAAATTGTCTATATCACAAACAAGGAGATAGAAAATTTAATTGAAACAAGGAGTAAAATAGAAGGAGAGTACAATAAACTTGTCTTTGATTCTTTTATATTCAATTGCGAATGTGGATTAAGGTTTCAGGATTTAAGCCATTTAAACAAATCTGATTTCACAAAGATCCCTGATGGTTATATATTAAAAATAGAACTACATAAGCATACAGAAAGGTTTGCTACTGAAAGTCTGATCCCTATTGTTAATCCGTTATTGATCCAGATAATTGAACAATATAACTTTCATTTTGACCTTAAAGCAAATTCACTTTATAACCGGACTCTGCGGAACCTCTTCAAGCAACATGACCTATTTACAGAGCCTCTTACAGTAAAAAAGAGATATGTTATTGATGATCTGAAGGAAGAAAAACTGAAGAATGATGTAATAACATGTCATAGCTGCCGAAGAAGCATGATAACCAACGCATTCCTGGATGGATATACCGATGCACAGATAATGCAGATGAGCGGTCACAAAAACCTCAGAACATTACAGAAGTATTCAAATTTTGCCAATGATGAATTGTTGAATAAGAATCTAAATCAGAAACTTCAGAAAATGAAAACGACAGAAGCAAAAAAATGAAAACTATTTTTTCTGCTGGATAAATCCTCAATTCCCTGTCGAATAAAATATCTTCTTATTGCTTGCGGAATATAGAATCAGGCTTACTCCTCTCCTCTAAGACTAAAGTTACTTTAGCTTAATTAGGTTGAAACCAACCGCCAGATATGTATGCAATAATTATCCAAAATCTGATTTAGGCTATAGTTTTGGAGAGCAAATGTTAAATAATGTTAAAATAGATCCTTTTGCTCGTCTACTAACCTATTTATTAATGTAGCCGAACAGATGACTATGATAAATAAATAAGTTGAGCATTAAATATTCCAGGAATGAAAGTTTTTAAGGCAGAGTTTGAAAGCGGAAACTGGTGTTACATTTTCGCAGAATCTGAAGATTGGGCATGGCACTTCTTCGATGATGTTATGTATGAATGCTATGAAATTAAATCATTTAAAGAATTGGGCAAAACAATTGCCGGCATAGTTTACGTAAATTCCGGTGTACCAAAAAATGAAAAATTGTTAGACAACAATGGTACGATATACATTTGCGACTACGAGAGAACCAGCCGGTGGTATGAATTAATATGGTATTACTGCAAGCATTATTGGTGGAATCTAGTGCACATGAAGAAAGTAATTAAATGCAGGAGACACTATAAAAAGGCGGTGGTTGGTCTACCGAAAAATAACATTCAGGAAACATCATAGTTATGAAAAAGACAATCATTCAAGTGGAATCTGAAATATCTACAATCAGTAAAGACAATCCCTGTCTAGCTGATCGTGTTAAAGCACTTGGAACTGCTGGATACAATGACAATATTAACATTCTGTCCTTTGAATATCCAAGAGGCAAAAGATCATGAAATACCCTTTTAATTGGAGGGAGAGAATATTATTAATAATAATTGTAAAATATATGAAAAACAAAAAAGAATTAACAATCGAAGAGCAGGAAATCCTTCTTGCTGCCTTAGATCATTACATTGATGCAAGTAAACGAATTAGGCCAAATTTGACTCAAGATGACGTAACAATTTCAAATCCTGAATTAATAAAATCCCAAGAGGTAAGAAAAAAATTGATAATCGGAATGTATCCAATTAAGATATATAAAGAAGATAGCGCAAATAAGTATATTTCTGATAGTTGGTACAGCTACTGTTATATGTGTGAAAAAGCCACAAGATTACCATTCCCGGATTCGCCAATTATAAACAAACATTTCATCTGCCAGGAATGTTTTAAAAAGTACTCGCCAAAGTTATTTAACAGTACCTCCGAACAAAATAAAAAATTCTGGGAAGATGACAACAAATATTGGAAAGAGCAGGAAGAAGCTAAGAGGAAATCCAATAACAAGTTATTAAATGGATCCGATGTATCACAAGAAGACCGTTCATCTTAACCGCCAAAAATTAATATGAGGTTAGTATTATTAGCCTGACTCATCAATTCAAATAGTCTTGTAAATTAAGTAAATACGAGGCCATTTAAATTAGTAATACATAAAGATGGTGGTTGGTCTACCGTAAAATAACATTAAGAAACCAGCGTAATTATGAACAAGACAATCATTCAAGTTGAAACTGAAATATCTAGAATCTTAAAAGATAATCCCTGTTTAGCAGATCGTGTTAAGGCACTTGAAGCTGCTGGTTACGGAGATATTGTCTATGTATATGTGAAAAATAGAAGTATTAATCATAAAGGTGGTATCGGAAGTCTGTTTTATCTACCACAGAAGAAAATATATCGTATTCAGATTGACAACACAGAACTTAAGAAAAATTACCCTGCGGCCTGGTGCGTAAACATCCCGGAAAATAATATTGTAATTGAAGATGAAGCACTACCATTTTAAAAAGCCAGTTGTAAGAACTGTTCCTTTTTTTTAAGAAGATAGTCTATGACGGATTTCACATTTTCAAATGCTATTAGATCGTAGAGTTTAATTAATTCAATATAAATATAGATATCATTAAATGATATATAATGTCATTTATTAATATTTAGATATTTTTTTAACTGCTGAATTTCAGGAATTTACAAATTGGCGTGCATTTTGAAATTATATTTCTGCTCCTTGAAAGGATGTTATATGTTAATTCAAATACTAAATTCTATGACAACAATTTCAATCATTATCATTTCTCTTCTTTTATTGACGACTATCTTTCTTCTTGTCTGGATTTTAATAGTTCAGAAAAATCCTGAACAATTTCAGGTAATAAAGGAATCATTAGCAGTTTTTAGGAATAGTCTTGATAAGGTCGACGATTCGCTTAAAGATGAATTCCAACGCAGCAGAGATGAATCTTCAAAGGTTGCTAAAGATAACCGTGAAGAATTGGGAAAATCCCTTGGATCAATCGAAGGAAGGCTCGAGAAGATGAGAGAGACCATTGAAAGCAAACTTAAAGATATTCAAGTCGATAATAATGCTCAACTGGAGAAAATGCGGGATACTGTTGATGAAAAACTCCAAAAAACACTTGAGAGCCGGATCACTGAGTCTTTCAAAGTAGTAATGGGCCAACTAGAGCAGGTATACAAAGGTCTGGGGGATATGCAAAAATTAGCAGTAGGCGTGGGAGATCTGAAAAAGGTATTGTCCAATGTTAAAACAAGAGGTATTCTTGGTGAGTTTCAGTTAGGCAGCATTCTTGAACAGTTTTTATCACCTGATCAGTTTGTCAGGAATGCGAATATTAAAGCAGGGAGCACGGAAAGTGTTGAGTTTGCAGTCAAACTGCCGGGAAATGAAAATCCCGATGAACCTATCTTATTGGCAATTGATTCAAAATTTCCTATGGAAGATTACCAAAGATTAGTTGAGATATATGAAAATATTTCCGATTATTCAAAGGAAGAGATCAACAAGGCTGAAACACTCTTTGATAATAGTGTTAGAAAATCCGCCAAAACTATTAGTGAAAAGTATATTGTCCCTCCTGTTACCACAAATTTTGCAATAATGTTCGTTCCGACAGAAGGTCTTTATGCTCAAATACTGACCAGAACAGGTTTATTTGAACAACTGCAACGTGATTATAATGTTACTGTAGTTGGTCCTTCAAACCTCGTAGCTTTCTTGAGTAGCCTGCAGATGGGATTTCGTACTCTTGCAGTACAGAAAAGGTCAAGTGAAGTTTGGAATATTCTGGGTGCGGTAAAAACGGAATTTGGCAATTTTGAGAAAGTTCTGGACGCTG
>JAGVVH010000045.1 GCA_019135895.1 Bacteroidota bacterium
CGAAAGTCATGGTTGTAAGTTTTTTGATTAGTACTCTTAAACTATTATCAACCGTGACTTTCTTTTGTCTATTGCACCTCTATACCAATTTTACAGAAACAAATTTACATAGCGTGTCCTGGAACACCTGTTTTACTTACATTCACGCTACTGCCAGCCTTAAAATTACTTACAGCGGTACTGTACTGACTGTAATTAAAGGATGGAGCCCAAATGAGGGAATTCATAGCATTCTCATAAACATCACCCGCTTGAGTTCCGTTACCCCAAGGCATCATACCAAACGCTTTATCTTGATTGTAAGAATAATAAACAGCTCGTCCAAATAAATATGCTCCAACTTCATTATTTACAGTTGCTAAACTACCATTTGATGTCTGTCCTTTTTCGGATTGATATCCATGGAATAATTCATGGGCTGTAGTTTCAAGCTTTTGTCCCTCTTGCATTTTATCCCCCAATAAAGCTCCAGCATGTATTTCTCCTCCTCCATTGTCTGATTTCGCAAAAGAAAGAGCGTCTTTTACGTCATTACCATCTTCATCTTTTGCGAATGTATTTGTAAAGTTAAATTGATTCTTTGACCCAACTAATTCTCCTAAAACCTGTCCGCCAATTTTGGTACTATTCATTTGATTTAAAGCAGTAATTGATGATGAAACAAAAGCATTATCTCCTTGATATTTCATGCCCTGTGTGTATTGCAACTTCTGCTGATTCCCATCCGCATCATTATAATATATCCAAATTTCTTGCCCATTTGGATCAATAAAAAGAATAGGATTATTTACGCAATAAGAATATGGAGTTACACTTAGGCATTTCTCCGCCAACGGATCTATCACATTCCACCTCCCCAACTGGGGATCATAGAATCTCGCCCAGATCAACCAAATTCTTAATTACAAACAAGAGGATTTCATCAAGTAATTAACGTATAGCTGTCAATAGACATCTCTCAACATTCCATTTTCCTTTAGTATTTATAATAAAAAATGTGTACATATTACCTCCTCCATAATAACCTATATGCTCAATTGCAGATAGAAAACCATAATTTTTATCTTCATTTAAATAAAGGTCACAAAAGGAAAGCGTGATTCTATTCTCAGAATCTTTAAAGTCCATATTGGCATCTTCAACTGATCCGATTGATCGCACTTGCAATGTATCATTTATCAATTTTGACCTAATTAATAATTTATTAACTCCAAGTGAATAAAAAGTAATATTTGGAAGATCATAATTATAGAACTTTGTAGCATCTCTGATCTCATCAACACTATATCTTTGATAAATTGTGTCAAGAATATAAATTGGGTTAAAAGCAATATTCAATTTCTCAGAATCCCAACTTCCTATTTTTAATGAATCAATAATACTAGGAAGAATCTGATTTACAATTTCAGTTGATATTAGTTCTTGTTTCTTTTTCTGATTATCACACGAAACAAAAAATAGAAACAACAATAAGTATATTAAACAAGTTTTCTTCATTTGTTGCTATTTTGATACTAATTTCTCATTGACAATAGAATATTCACCTTCAGGAAGTCTTCTAATCATATCCCAAAAAATTGAATTGTTTCTTTGTCCATTCTCATTTTCCTCTTCAGTACTCTTTTCATTTCTAAAAAGATATATCATTTTCTTGTCTAAGAACTTGTTCCCAAATACTTCTTTCTCAAATTTATATCCTAAACAATTCTCATAATCTCTTTCATCTAGTTCTTTTTGGTCTTTGCGTACCCCATCTGCACGGACATCACCAGAATGTACATATTCGTGTAGAATTGTGATAATGGTCCATAACAGATCAGCATTGTATTCTCCTTCTTTACCAAAGGAATAACCATTCAATTTACTTGCTAATGAATAATCTAATGTGATCTTGTTCCCATCTGGAGAGGTTTGGCCAGGAACGCTAAGCATTCTTAATTTGATTTCCGGCCCTGATCCCCATTTAAAATCCTTTATAATAGTAGACCTATTTAATCCAGTGAACCTTTCTAATGCTCCTAGAATAGTATTATTTGACAGTACTTTATCAATCCCACGCTGAAGCAGAAGGGTAAAGCCAGGGTAATTTGAGACATCTTTGAATACAAAGTGACCACCAACATCTATATTGCCAACTGGACTATTTTGACCATAAGAATAAGATGAATAATCATAAAATTTTTCTGCCATTGGATCTATGGAGGTAAGCCTTCCTATCTGGGGGTCATAGAACCTTGCGCCGTAATCCTGCTAGTCTACTCCCAAAAAACTACACTTCAAAAAGCTTCAGGAACTCCAAAAGCGGGTGTCATTCAAAGAACGTTCTGATGTTTAAAGATACCTTTTTTCTTTTAGTTGAGATAATTGAAAGATGATTTCAGTTAAAAAGAAAATGGTGGTAACGTTGCTCACGGTTTCTTCTGCAACAGAACTTTACACTGCGGCTTAACTTTGGCTTAGATACAGACTGAAGCGGGCGGGAGGGGAAATGTCAAGATTTCCGGCAAAAAGTTTTTGCCAGGCACCCGAAGGGCCCGGACCTTGACTGCGCAGGGGGCGGAAGCTATCTTTACTAAGCCAAAGTTAAACTCAACTGCCGGGGATTTCCCGTTTGTTTCGGGGGTTTTCTTCCTGGCGAGCGTGCAGGCTGCGCGGCTATTTAACATAGTGTCACATTATAGGCCTGGCCACAGCGTGATCACGCTCTGACGGATATGCCTGCAGCTGCGGACCTTCGGGTTTATCTGCCTCAGTGCCCGCACAAGGTGCATGGGACTGTTCTTCATCTCCGAGGATCCGTTCATGCTGATAAATAGCTGACGGCTTAGTTTTTCATGGTCCTGGTTCTCTGCCTTTCATCCTGGCGAGATATTTTTCTTTTTAACTGAACCGAGTATCTCCGATCTTATCTTCTGCAGGTAATCCTGAAGCTCTCACTTGACAGCTTCAAGAGAAAACGACCGGCTTGCTTCATGACGGCTCACGGGTATCCGGACATGCTAAAGCGTCTAAACGATATAGCAAAGATGGAAAAGGAAGGTAAAAATCACATCCTTTATGCCATCGATGGGCTGATTAAAAGCGTGAAGCTTAAAAATATCGCTGCGCTATAAAACAAAAGCCGACCCTGTAAAGCTTCGATGAAAACCTGCCACCCCGGACACACTAATTGGAACACTACCTAACTGTCAGATTAAGTCTTGACTAATTCAAATATACTTATTTTTTTAAAGCATCATACAATTTCAATATGTTTTCCTCTTTCCACTCTCCAATTTGATATTGAATGAACTTTCTTTCCCCATTTTCTATAAAGATCAATTTGTAAATTTTCCCAAGTGCAAAAGCTTTATCCAAGTTTACTTCTAGTTCTGAGATTTTAAAAGAATATTCTACTATTTTGTTCCTGTCTAATAGCTCACAAAAAACTGTTTCATTTTTTATCAAAATTTTAGTTATGTAGTATCTATACCAATGCTCAAATCTTAAAAAGGAGATAATGACTATTAATATTGGAACAAGAATATCAAAAAAATTCAATTGCTTATCTGTCTGATAGAAATAGATAAGTAGTAATGCTGCTAAAACTATTTGAAGAATCAAACCTCTAAAAATCCTAAGAAAATAGTTTTGTTTATTTACATAAAATTCCATATCTATTCAATTATTGATATTTTAAAAGGTATTAGAGGGGGCTTCTTTTCTTCTGGTCTAGGTAATTGATATAGCAAAGGGGCTTCGCTTTTTCCTTTTTCAGGCTTGCTTTCTGAAGGACTAGTTTTTTGTGTGTCACTTTTTCCAGTACTACTGCCAGATGAAAATTCTTGCTTCAAAGCAATGGCTGATTCTACAACTTGTTCTACACCAACGGATGTACTTAACACATCAGATCCTTTCATCGTGGCAATATTCTGAATAAAATCAAAGGTTTTCTCAGCTTTTTTATCATTTCCTCCACGAATAAAATCAATAGTCTGACCCAATAAGGCTCCTGAATAAGTAGATGGTATCTTATTAGCATCTGCAGAATTCCCTGTTGCATCTAAAATCCCATTGGATGCTCCAGAAAAAATGCCATATAAACCGGTAATCAGTTTTCCGGATAATAACCATGGTGATGCGGTCCCTCCTGATGAAACTGTAAGAAATGCACCACCAACAATGGAAAATGTAGATGAAACCATCTTTCGACCTAATTCTTGCGATTTAGGATCAACCTCCATATGTTTTAAAGAGTTTGCTGCTTCAACAGGATGATAGGCTCCTGCCGTTGCTGCAGGGGTCCATTCAAGTCCATCTAGATCAAATCCATCTATTGGTCTGTTTTCAGCATAATCATATGGTGTTTTATAAGGATATTTGTCGGCTAATCTGTCAATACTATTAAATCGGGCTATTTGAGGATCGTAGAACCTATAGCGGTAATCATACCAATCTAGTTTTTTGTTATTGATCAGGTCATTCTGAAGTTCTTTGCCGTTGTAGCCATAGTCGACAACAGATCCGTTGTACTCAGCGATAGTCATACCGAACGGGTTGTAGTCGGTTTGCCGTTCGATGGTACCATCGGTTCCGTTAGTTTTAACAACCATGCGTACACTTCCCAGGTGAACTTTCTGGTAATACTTATACTTCTCAGCCTCTGATGGATCAATATGGCCTTCCTCGTGTATAATGTAATTTAAAGAACTCCCTTTATATACGAAGTTTCCTGCATAATAGCTTGTATCGTTCTCTGTGCCCACTTTTGCCAGCTTCATACCCGAAGCATCGTAAATATACTTAGTTTTTTCAGTGGTTGTTCCGATTTGTTTTGGCAGGT
>JAGVVH010000477.1 GCA_019135895.1 Bacteroidota bacterium
ATTCCTTGTATCAAGCTTCCCCCCGTCGCCATCGTGAGGCCTTGTCTGTTTTGTATCAGGAAATACCGCCAGCACTTCCTCGCTTCCATCGTGAATGATGTTGGCAGGGAAACGACCTTGTGTTGGTGCTCCCTGAAAGTCGGTTTGTGCGTTCACACCCAACATGTTCGTGTTGCCAGACTCCGAGTTGCTTCGCGCCCTTGCGCCGACTTCATCCGTCCCCACCCTGCACCCATCAATATTTATTCCACCAACCCCCCACTTCAAATGATTGTCAGCAAGGTTTTTCTCTGATATTGGTTTACGAGCAACAGTTATTGGTTCACATGCTGGTTTTAGGGCTGACCCAAGTCCGAGTGCTCCCATAGCTTGTGTTCCGTATTGTTTGCAAAAAGCACAAGGTTCTCTATATTGTTGTTGCTGGGATTGTGGTCTAGGTGATGAACTACCTCCACTCTCTCCAATAGTCTGTTCAGATGTTGAGCCATCACCAGTCTGTGTTGCATTATATATCCGTCCTTCCTCGCCATTGGTAGATACTCCTTTGGACACCTCTGGTATATCACTCCCTTGTAATTCCCCTTTGCTCTCTTGTAGGTTACTCCCCCTTTCCAAGCAGGGTTCTTCTCCCCCACCATTACTGGAGGCTTTCCCTGATACCGATACACCTTGTTCCGACAGGCTCTGCTGCAAAACTTCCCCTTGTTCCTCTTTAAGGTTGATGGTCTCCGATATATTGGTTTCTGACACAGGTCGCATACTGTGTTTGGCTTCCTGTTTGCTGGATACCCATTGTACATTTCTATCTTGTTCATACGCTTCCATATTACCACATGTACACCTCTTCTTCAACTGCTTCCATATATTAAGAGATTTGGGAAATCCCGATGCGTAGGTCCAAAATATCATATCTCGTATCTCAAATCCTGCATCTTCAATATTTACAGCCATTCTATGCTGTGTTCTTGTTCCTGCAAAGGATAGTAAATACCCACCAGGCTTTAGAACTCTTAAACACTCTTTCCATATATCTACACTAGGTACGTCATAATCCCACTTCTTACCCATGAAGCTAAGACCGTAAGGAGGGTCGGTAACAATGGAATCCACTGAATTAGATTCCAGCGTAGGTAAAACATCCAAGCAATTCCCCTGCAGGATGCTACACCCGGTCATAAATCAATTCCATTTCCCTATGGCCGTAACCCATAGCTCTTTCGTATGCGTCCATCTCGGAAGCTACGTAATCTCCAAACTCATCATCCGTGGACTTCTTTTCGAGTGAATCAATAATGATAGTTGACAAGGGCTTTAATCTGAAATTTTCATACTTCGTCGGGAATACAGCCATGTTCTCGTCTGTAATCCTCGCAAGGCAGTCAAGCATATCGTCGTGCGCCCCAAACGGGAAAGCCTTGTATTCCTCGTCTAAAAACGCGCCCACCAGGTCTTTATTCACGCCCTCATAAGTCTTTCGGACAAAGACTTTCGGGAAGAACAACCTTCCGGCCTCAAACAACGGAACCAATCTTCTTATTCTGTCGAATTTAGCGGTGTTCCCCCCAAGAGCCTCTATCCCAAAGTAGTAATTGTCCTGCTCCATCTTGTCTTTGAAGTGTTCAATGTCCGTCTGCATCCCGTATTTCTCATATCCAACACGAATCGGCTTCCATTGGCGATGAAGCTCAAATAATTTATCCGCCCGTTCTGTTAAATTCAGCCGGTCACGTACCATATCCAAAACATAGTAGTCGTCTTTTTCGTCCACACCAATAACAAACATGGCAGTATAGTCGGACTTCTTCTTCTTGTCGTTGGCAGGGTCGACCAAGAGATAAATGTTCATTCTCGAAGCATCGGCTTCCGTCCAGTACCTTACCCATTTAGGGTCAAATCTCTGAACATCGTCCATCAACGGGTCTAAAAACAACTGACACGAAGCCGTAAATGAACCCATCCGCTTGATTAAATCACCCAGCTTCTCTTTGGAAATCAAAACCGGCTTGCCGGAAAACGTCCCGTCCTCTGTAGCGGTGTGAATCCTGGGTATCGCCGCTTCTCTTTCAATTATTGTCTTATAGGTATCCGAAAAATGGTATCTTGTTCCCACATACCTCGAAACACCCCGTTCAGATAAAAGGTTAAGCGAAATCTCCCACGCCTTCGTGGTCTTGTTTATCATCTCAGGAGTAGAAACGGACTCCAATGTAACAACGTCGTCGTAAATCATCACATCAAAATGCCGAGAAGTCGGCTGACCATCCACCAGCCCCCAAGCCTCAACCGTGGACTCTTTCGGATTGGACTTACGTTTGACAATAATTCCGTCATCCTCCGACCATTTGAAACTCTCCTGATCCGGCCGAGTATAGAGAATATCGGGAAACAACCACTTCAAAACGTCATTCCCCTCAAACTCCCTCTTAATCTGCCTCAAAAACCCCTTCGCAATGGGTCTTGTATGACTAAATATCCCAAACGTCCAATCAGGGTGATTCAAGATGTCCTGAATCGTCTTGGCAAATGTCTGGATTGTCGATTTATAATGGAACCTCGCCCACAAATCCACGTGATTATCGGGATGTAACTCAACCTCCCTACACCTGTCGTATATCCAGTCCCGGTCTGCATCCCACCGCTTTAAAACATACACTAGAAGATAAAACAGGTCTTCCAAAGACAACCTTCTCATCGCCAACCGCTGACTCTCAGAATCAGGGCAGGCATTAAGAGCGTCTTCGTAAGCAGCATGAGCCTGTTCTCTAGTCATAGGAAACCACTTTTTGAAAAAAATTTGCGAAAAGCTAGGGGGAGGTTTGATCTAGGGTTGGGGTGATACCCCGCTTTTTCTCTCACAGGGGGGGATGACTTTTCCCCAGCGTCCGGGCTTGCGTTTTGCATCTTAATTACTGGCTGCCGGGTTGCTCCCATCACATCACTGGACTACCCTTGTGCCTCCATTAACATAATGAATCAGTACCCCTCCCCTCCACTTTCCGCGTTTTCATCATGTTTACCTAATATATTATTATCGGACGTTGTTTTTTTTTCTTCAATGATTCCGTGGTGGTAGGTTTTGTAAAACCAGTGGAGCGATATTATTTTGCTCATTTGGTGGCTGTTCAGCGCCTGGGTTACGCTACACCTTGCACATCAATTATATTATCCTCCACTTTGGACAATCTTTGCCGGCGAGACTCCATCATCCGATCTATAATCTCCTGTGCCTCGACAGGGATCGCATTGATGGTTAGTGATTGGTTGACAATCTCCGGGCTTTGCCTGGTCGGCTCTACCCGGTCATACACCATTGATGCCGCTGCTATCTTGTTTGCCCATGTTGGAGCGTTTTCTTCAATGATTTCTTGGCCTTGCTTGTCTTTGCGTTTGCTGATGATCGGCTGGTCAGTGAGGCAATCCTTTACCGCATTGTGAGCTAATTTCAAGAGCTTAGGGTGTGTAAGTGAGTATTTTTTCAACTTGTTTTTGAAGTTGCAGACTGACTGCCCACTTATTTTACTTGTGTAATTAACCGCTTTTAATGCTTCCTCTGGGGTCAGTCCTGCTTCAACCAACTTGAACGCTTCAATGGTCTTTGGGTAGTATCTTGGCTGTTTTGGTGCTGTTTCGGTCGTTTCCGGCTCGTCAGGATGGGCTATATCGTGAGTTTGTGGTGTGGCCTGTGTGATGGGTTGTGTCATTTTGCTCGTTTTCCCCTGCCGGTGGCCGGGCTATCGCCCGATGTGTTAGTGGTATGTTGTCAGCCTGGTGGCTGGTCAGCTCGAAGCCCCGTCTTGTGTTTTTATCGCCTTTGCTGGCTGTGGGGCTTGCCGTGAGTTGTGATAACTGACACGGTGATCCTGGTGCTTTACTCGTTAGGTCTGTGATCCTCTGCGCTATCGCCTCGCGGCGTACGCTTAGGACTACACTGGCGGTATCATCTCTTTATAATATGTCCCGATTATGCGCCTGTCATTACTTAACTATGCGATATTTGCGGGATATGCGGCTTTGGGAGCTATGCGTTATTTTAGCAATTTGTGTTTGTGGAATATGCACGAGCGTAGCCGCTGCAATCATCCTTAGTTTGTAATCTGATATTGTCCTGATGTCTTCCAGTCTTTCGATGTCCCGCGCTTCTTTGTCGTTGATGCGCCGGTACAGCTCTTCGTTATATGCTTCCTGCGGTATCCCGTTAATGATTGGCTTAACGGGTATCAATTCTTTTGTGTCGCTTCTGCCATCAATCCATATCAGCGGAGGGCAAAATCCTTTGCATATTTTATGATTAACACAGTCCTTGCAAATCTCATCATCCGGCGGTTTCCTGGGTGACTTCCTGGGCTTCTTGCGCTCCCCTCGCGGTTTCCATAGTTGATTTAATAGCCTCATTTTTTGTCCCTCCTGCACTGTATCTTGTAGTTTGCCCTATTATATGCACAACATATTGTATAAGGGAATGGTATTTTGCCATATTTGTGGTAAAATTTACACACTACCTATTGGGGAATTTTTCCCCAAACGCTAAATTATTTGTTGCATTTTTCCCCACCAACTAAACCATTGTAATTTATACCTTATTCCCCGTATTCCCCTTATTAGAACGCTCGTTCTGAGGAATTTTACACCAATTTTACCTTGTGAGTAGTATTGCCGATAAATCACTATTGCCTGTAATATATTGATTTACTTTATTAAATAATTTATTTTGGTTGAATCAAAGACTTGGCATTGATGTTGCTCTGTATAATGGCAAATAAACGCAAGGAGGCAACAAAATGAA
>JAGVVH010000109.1 GCA_019135895.1 Bacteroidota bacterium
AGTAGGTAGCCGCCGCCCTTAAACGAACCCCTGACCAAAAGAGGCCAGGGGTTTTGTCGTTTAAGGGCGTCGTCTTTGCCGCCACCACAACGAACACCCACCCAAACCCTCCCTAGCCGTAGGGAGGGCTTTGCCGGGGCAAGCCCCGGCGGAAGGGCAGCAAAAAGGTACGTCGTACACATTGTTCTTTTGCCTGAAAGACAGGCACTTAGCAAAAAGCACCCCCCGGGGGTGCTTTTTGTTAAGGCGTTGAAAATCAACGAAAAGAATCAAATGTACGACGTACCCTGTTCTAAAAAATTTGATTCCTAATTTTTTCCATCATCAATTGCTCCCCGACTAATTGCTCCATTATTTTGTAACCTTCCATGTTGGGATGAACACCGTCAGAAGAGTACTTTTCTGGTAAGCCCCCGTGTTCATCAACAAAAGGTGTATAAAAATCCACGAATGAAAGGTTCTTTTCTTTTGCATATTCTTTTAGCAATTGGTTGAGCAACTGAATCTTGCCTACCGGTTCAACCGCTTTGTTCCAGGAATACTGATATACCGGCAATACTGCACAAAGTATGGGTTTGATACCGTTGGCTTGCGCGATTTCGGCCATTGAAATGATGTTGCCGGCAATGTTTTCCACGGAAATTGGACCTGTATTCTCGGCAATGTCGTTTGTTCCGGCAAGAATGACTACCGCAGCCGGATTCAGATTGACTACGTCCTGGCGGAAACGCACCAACATTTGTGACGTTGTTTGTCCACCGATCCCTCGTCCTATGAATTGGTTTGCTTCAAAGAAATTGTTGTCAAAACGTTTCCAGTTTTCGGTAATCGAATTTCCGTAAAACACCACTGCCTGATCAGTGTTTTTCTCGGCAAATTCCTGATTTTCTTTGAAATATCTGCCCAGATTTCCCCAGTCGGTTTTAGTGGTTTCTGCTTGTCTTGTTTGCATGCGTAACATATCCTTGTACGTCATTCGTGCCAGATATCCTTGTGGCTGTTCGGGCCATAGTAAGCCTTCTCCGCCAAGCCAATTGACAAAAGCACTGAGCCATGCATCTGTTGGAGAATAATTCTTATCTGCCCCAAATCCATGACCTCCTCTACCATAGAGATGAAACTCAACGGGTTGATCGGCTTCTTTCCATTTTGAATAAATTTTCATGCTTTGTGGTACAAGTTCCAGGTGATCGTCATTTGCTACCACTAAAAAAGCCGGTGTTTTTTCTTTGGGCACGTTGCCACCCAACTCTCCAATCCATGGATAGATGGTTGCAAGAAAATTGGGCCTGTTTTCACTGGTGCTGTTAAAAACGACAGAAAGGGCAACAGTACCTCCCGCAGAAAAACCCATAAACCCAATCCTGTTTGGATTCAACCCGTATTCTGCTGCATTCTTCCTGACATATGAAATAGCAGCAAGGCCATCCTTCATGGCATATGGGATGATGGTTGAAATCATTGAATCACGCTTAGCCTCGGTGGTAAAGAAATTGTCCTGGAGTTCGGTGTAGACGTTATCAATAGTAGGCACGAGGCTGTATTTCAATACGAAAGCATCAACCCCGTTGTTGTTAAGATAGGCCGCTACATCAACGCCTTCGTTGTCTATGGACAGTAGTTGCAAGGCACCTCCGGGCGCTATGATGACACAAGTGCCTGAAGTGTTGTTTTTGGCGGGATAATAGAGCAGGGAGGGTTTCACAACATTATAAACAATCCGTTTTGCGGGATTGGTGTCAATGATTGTTTCCTCCAGATTTGGATTAATAAAACCGGATGGCAAACTTTGTTCCAACGGAATGACCTTAACTTGTGCTTGAATACCTGAACATGAAAGCACACAAATAGTAAGGCTTGTCAATAAATAGAATATTCTTGTTTTATTCATATATAAATTATTGAGTTATGCCCTGTCCTTCGGGGGTCCGTCTCCAGGAAAAATAGTTATCCAAAACTTGTAGGCCGTTAAGACCGGGGACCCGGCCGATGTGTGGGGTTTGGTTGAAGTACATAACTTGTGGATTGGTTTCGCTGAAAGGAGGCCATTCAGGTACACCCTCTCCATTGGGATTGCCATATTTGGCAAAATTTGTCCAATAAGTTGACATGGCATCTGAAATAAGATAGTCAGCTGCTGTAGGTTGTATATTGCCCATCATAGGATTTGTGTCATCAAGGTGTTGAAACACATACACGATCTCACTACCGTGTGTAGCACCGTAACCATAACGGGGTGAACCTTCAGGGTAATTGGGGTGTTGATCAAAATAGTAATAATATACGTTTGATCTACCTGTTTTTGATTGCAAACGAGCCCAGCTCCAGGTATGCCAGCCAAAGGCAACATCACGATCCAGGTCGCGGGCTGTTTTAGGTACAGTTGTTGTTCCTGCAGGGTAGGCCTTAATCAGATCGTCGGCAAATTTGCCGTAACGGTTTTTAACAGCGTTTATATATTCTTCCGGGGTTCTGTAACGTGAAAAACTGGCACCTTCGTCAGAATTGTAACCTATGAGAACAGGAACATCGTTGTATTTTCCCGCTTTGTACAATTTATATTGATCATCTGGGATCACATAGCCGTCAATATTTGGCCAGGCCATACCCATTCCCATACCCATACCCATACCGCCGGTAAGTTCAGCAACATCCATTTTTCTCAACTCGGCAATGGATATCGCTCCTGTATTCTTGACGAATGCTATGCCCGATTGTTCAGCATCTCTGAGGGATTTCATGTTTTCTCCGGGTGCTGTTTTAGTGCTTCCCGGGCCAAATGATCCTCCACTTTCACAAATGGCTCCGCTAAACAACCCCTTTGCCAATGGTGAGGCACACAACATACTGACTGCTATACCGCCGGCCGATTCGCCGAAAATAGTCACTTTCCCGGGATCACCTCCAAGTGCGGCAATGTTTTTTTGTATCCATTGCAAAGCAGCAATCATATCAAGCAAGCCGTAGTTCCCCGATACATGATTTGGACTTTCAGCGCTTAATTCCGGATGTGCCAAAAAGCCGAGTTGACCCAGCCGGTAAGCAATACAGACCAACACAACGCCTTTTTTGGCCAATGCTTCACCATTGAAAAGTTGTTCCGAGGCGGCTCCAGCTGAGAATCCGCCTCCGTGGATCCAAACAAGAACCGGGATGCGGTCTTTGGCTGTTTTGGCCGGTGTCCATACGTTAAGGTACAGGCAGTCTTCGCTTTTTCCAAACGAGAGGTTTTGTCCTTGCGGTGGTCCGGGAGCAAACGTGGTCGTTTGTCTGATTCCTTCCCATTTTGATACAGGTTGCGGGGCCTTCCAACGGAGTTCACCTACCGGAGGGGCAGCAAATGGAATTCCCTTATAGACCGTCAAACCGTTTTCAAAAACACCTTGAATTAAGCCGCAATCGGTCAAAACAGGAGCAGGCTGCTGTGCAACAATATGTTCTGAAAAGAACAAAGTAGAGAGTGCCACTAAAATTACTTTTGTTTTCATTTTTAATCCTTATGTTTTAATTGTTTAGTTGTTCAATTAAATCCAAAATTCCGTCAATAATGGCTCTTTCTGCAAACCCCGGCTTGCATCTGGAAGAAAGAACTTCAAAGGTTTGGTAGCCATAAGCGGCATCGTTGGGGATGTAGCCGGAGTTTGAACTGCCATTGGTTACAGAAACTACCATGGTCCGGGTAAACGGCGATTCTTTTTTTAATTGTGTGGCAATTGAATTAAAGACTTCAGCATTAATTGATCCAATAGCAATGTTGTTTAATAATAATACACCTAACCTGATTTTTACCGGATCACCGTCAACATAAGTTCCTGTATAACCGGCTCTGCCTGTGTTTGTCCGGTTGCGTCCCGGTATGGTTACTATTTTTTGAGCCCCGGCAATAGAAGTAGTCGTTTCAGTACGGTTAATACTTTTGATGACGTGTTTTACTTCTTCTCCCAACAAAACGCCCATGGCGTTGGTTATTTCCTTTTGTTGGTTCATTAACTTTTTCACCACGGGGTCGTTTCTATCTAAACCCATACCTCCCGGTGGCATGGCATTGCTGATGTCTTCACCTCTTTTGGCGTAATCTTTTATGCGAATGTCGCGTAAATCAAATGTTTGTTGAAAATAAAGAGGATTTTGATCCCCTTCACAACCGGTTGACCACAAGGCAACCAGCTTATTGTCGTAGGAATTTTCAATATACCTTGAAGCGGCACCCGGTGCATCACCGCTAACCATATCCAATTGGCCGGCTAATACGGCATGCATCGCATAGTTGTAATAAACGGCAATTGGTGTTCCATCCAATGCTTCAAAATAAAGTACGGCAACTGTCTTGTCTGATGGTCCTTCATAGTTTGGTCCTTCCCACCAACTTCGTGTCTCGGGGTCTATGATGTTTCTGTTGACATTGATGTACGAGACTCCGGTGCCATAGCCCATACGTGCAGGTTGCAGGACATCTTTAGCTTGCTTGACGGATTCGACTATTTTCTGTTCCAGCTGCACACCACCAATAGTAAACGGCACACTGTGGGTATGGGTTGCTGTAAGCAGAATATTCTTTGCCGGAATTCCAATTTCTTTTTCTATTTGTTGCGTGATGGATGACCAGTTATTATCACGCAGCATGCCCACTTCTACAGAAACAAGAGCAGCGGAAGTTTTCCCGTTATCGATGACGATAGCTCTGGTATAAATGCTGTCGTTAATGCCCAGGTAGTTTTTTGGAAGGGATTCTTGGCCGGGAGTTATAGAAATTTTTGCTGCACCAACATGAATCGGTAAGGTTTGCTTATCCTGAGCCATACAAGGTAATGCGCAAAATTGAATGATAACTAAGAAAAAAGTAAGTGATTTCATCAATTATTTATTAAAGATTTATTATTGCTTGTTTGTAAGGCAGATATTCGGTAACAGGAAGATTGTCAAAAGTTTGGAAAGAAGACACCCAGAACAGACTGGTTCTGTTCCGGATGTCATTCGAAGGTTTTCGTTCTTAAAACAAATATTGAGCAAATTCTGAAAGGTAGTGACGCCAGTTCTTCCAAACGTGACCACAGTCTGATTCTACGTAAGTATAATCATACCCTTTCTGGTCAAGGTTTGCACGGAATTCCTTATTTGCTTCATAAAGGAAATCTTCATCACCTATTGCAACCCAGTAAAATGGCTTGTATGAAAATAATCGTTCAAGTTTCTTGTCAAAATCTTTGGTCATTTCTGTAGATCTTGGATTATCATTAGGATATGATCTGACAGCAGCCGAGAAAAGACCTACATAACCGAACTTGTCCGGGTAATTGGTTGAAATGACTGCGGTATGTCCACCGCCCATTGAAAGACCGCATATAGCTCTGTGCTTGCGGTTAGGTATTGTGCGATACGTATTGTCTATAAAATTGACAACATCCATAAATGTGGCTTCGTAAGCATTAGGCTTTGTTCTGGCCGAGAATCTGCTTGTTTTTGCATCGGCATAGCCATGACTGTTTTCACCGGGAGCTGCAGTCATCCCTATGTGCCCGTTAGGCATGACAACTATCATGGGATTTACCTTGCCGGCAGCAATCAGGTTGTCCATAATCTGTGCGGCACGTCCCAGATTAAGCCATTCATTCTCGTCACCACCGCCACCATGTAACAAATAAAGAACAGGATATTTCTTACCGGTATTTTGCTCGTAGCCATTAGGAGTATATACGCTCATCCTTCTGTCATATCCTAGAGAGGACGGATACCATATTTTTGACACAGTACCGTGGGGAACGTCCTGAACCATTGTCAGATCTCCTACTTCTCCCGGAACGACAAATACATTGCGAAGCACTTCACCGTCACGGATTGTGTATGGTGCAGCAGCATCAATTGTGTAGTTGCCGTCAATTATAAACTCATAACGATAAAGTTCGCTTTTTGTCGGGACTGTGGTATATGTCCAAAGTCCTTGATCGTCCTTTTCCATTTTTGCGATCCCCTCGCCAAATGTCCCGTTTTCTAATTGGAAAAAATTACCGCAGACCTGGACCAGTTTGGCTTTTGGAGCAGCGTATTTAAATGTTATAGTATTGTCTTCGTTGACAGTGACAGTCTTAAGATTATAGTTCAAAGTTGCTTTTACAGGGTCGCTATTGACAACAGCCTTTGTCGTTCTGTAGCCTGGAAGAGAGATTACCAGAGTATCTCCAATATTTGCATTTATTGAAAAATTGCCGTCAATATCAGTTTTAGAAGAAACGTTTGTGCCCTGAACCGTTATATCTGCGTATGCAACCGGAGCCCATAACTGGCTTGCGACGTTGCCGGTTACATCACCTTGCCGAGAACAGGATGTTGCGCTCAGAAGAACCGCTGACAAGACTAATAAAAATTGTTTCATAATTATATTATTTATTTAGACAGATTAAAACTTATAAATGACTGCCGAGACAGGTGAAACAGTGATTTTGTCAAAATTTTTACCCGCTTTGTAAGATGCTTTTTCATAACTTCCTCCAATTATTTCAGGAGTTCCGTCCTGACATGGAATTTCTCCACTTACTTTCTTAGCTGAAGGATTAATAACAACAATACACTTATTGCCGTTGAGCGTACGTTCATATATCATTGGGTAAGGTTTTTCAAGAGAACTGAGGAGCTTCCAGTCGGCATCAGCACCTATCGTTTTGTTGTCATCTCTCAATTTGATCAAAGACCTGACATAATTAAGGAGTGAATTAGGGTCTGACTCTGATTTTTCAACAGTTATACGATTGGGATCAGGGTCTTGTGGAATATATAATTTCTCAATTGGAGCTGTTGAAAAACCAGCGTTTTCAGTGCCGTCCCAAAGCATTGGAATACGGCACCCCGATCTTCCGAAAGAACCTTCAACTGGTTTTGCGTCCGGGTTGTGTTTCAGTCCAATTTCGTCACCGTAAAAGATAAAAGGGACTCCCGGCATAGTAAAGAAAAAAGTCATGGCCACTTTGAGCTGGTCAGGAGTCGAACGCACACCCGTGGACAATCTGTTAAAATCATGATTGCCGGAAGGCATGCTTACATATCCTTTATCTTTTACTGCCTCATACTGATAGGTATAGAGATCATACCATGTCTCCAATCCACCTTTTCCGGCTTTGTCAAAATATGGGTCTACTGCAGGAACTCCAAAACGACCACCTCTGCCATAGAAGAAAAGAGTAGAATAATTATACATTCCGTCGTGGCAGAAGAAATCAACATCGAACCCGGCTTCAATTGATTGTGCAGGGTTGAACCACTCGGCAATGAGAAGATTCTCGGGATAGTTCTCTTTGAACCATTTTGAAAGATCATCCTTCCACAGTTTGATAGTAGCCGATTTGTCGAAATCATTCTTAACCAGACTTGCAGCCATATCTACACGAAATCCGTCAACACCTTTGTCCATCCAGAATTGCATAATATTTTTTATCTCACGACGCATTGACATAGGGCCTGGTGCGTCAACAGCTTGTTCCCAGGGATGGTTTGGATCCGGATTGGCAAAACCGAAGTTCAAAGCTGGCTGAGAGTCAAAGAAATTTTTGACGTAATATGGGCTGCGCGGGGCATCGCTCTTTACAAATTTGTTCACAATATTGTTGAATGAATTCATAAGCTGAGCGTAGTCCTGTTTCCCGTCAGGATTTGTGGCATTCTTAACTTCAGGTTTGAAGGAAGGCCAAATATAATAGTCGCTATAGCGAAGATGCGGATCGGCTTCCTTTGACTGAAGAAACCATTCGTTCTGATCAGAAGAGTGACCTGCGACAAGATCCAGAATAACTTTAAGACCCAAGGCATGAGCCTTGTTGACAAGTTCTACAAGATCGCTGTTTGTCCCAAAACGAGGGTCTATCTTATAGAAGTCAATAACATCATATCCGCCGTCTTTCCATCCCGAAACGAATATCGGGTTTATCCATATTGCTGTAACACCAATTGATTTGATATATTCAAGTCGTGACAAGATACCGGGAAGGTCTCCTATTCCATTTCCGTCAGTATCCTGGAATGAAGACGGATATATCTGATATACTACCGCGTCACTGAGCCACGTAGGCTGTGAAGGATTCTGGGCAGTGGCAAATTTCGCCGTAACAATGCACAAAAGAAAAATTACAAGTGATTTAATATTCATAAAATTAACTATTTAAATAAGCGAGGTGTCAGATCTCTCAGATTATACCTCCAGGTGAACCAGGTATGTCCTCCCGGAGCTTCAAAATATTCACAATTGAAACCGCTTTCTTTGAATGCTTTTACAGTTTCCGCTCCATTTTTGTATGCAATGTCCTCAGGGCCTCCTTGAGCAAAGATTAACAATTTTACGTGATCGTTGAAACCTTTGGCAATTAGCGGCAGTTGTGCAACATTTTTTTCAAATGCATCTGTACCGACAAACCAGCCTGAACTAAGCACAATATACCAGTCGAACATTTCGTGGTGTTTCAGGATTACATTCATAGTCTGAATCCCACCGTTTGACAACCCTGCCAGGGCTCTGTTTCCCGGGTCGGTGTAGACATTGTATGTGGATTCGATAAAGGGAATAATACTTTCGCACAAATCATCGACGAAAATGTCGGAATCAATGTGTCCATCAGGCATGACAACGATCATTGGAGAGATCTCGCCATTAGCATACAAGTTGTCCAGAATAAGACCTGCGGCGCCCAATTGCGGCCAACCGCGATCGTTGTCACCACCACCGTGAACAAGATAAAACACAGGAAGTTTGGAATTCATCTTTTCAAATCCGGCAGGGGTCCACAAATGCAATCTTCTTACTGAATTAGTAGCATTTGAGTAGTAATAACGTTCCGAAACCGCACCGTGAGGAACATTTTGAAGTGCAAAGAATTCATCACCAGTAGGAGTGTATTTTAAAAGTGAGTATGTCTCGATGGCCTGTGCGCTCTTAGGATCAAGTGTTGAGACTCCATCAACATTGAAAGAATACCTGTAAACGCCAGGTTCAATGCCGTTCATTATTACTTCCCATATACCGTCAGCATTTTTAGTCATCTTAACAGGTGTGTACTCGGCCAGATCACCGGAAAGAGTAACAGATTCTGCCTTTGGGGCATAAATACTGAAAGCCACTTTTCCATCAGCAAGAATCCGGGTAGATTTGAGGGTGTCGTTTGGAGTACGTGGTCTCATACGAATTTGCCCGCTGACTGTTGTACACAGGGTCACCAGGAATACAAACAACAAGCACTTGAGAGAAATGTTTTTTTTCATCTGTATATGTTTTTAAATAAAAAATAGAGGATCATATTAGTTTACATTGCTTCTAAGACTATTGTAAACAGCCATTTTTCCATCTCACTGACCCAATTCTCCTTATAGCGCATGATGTCTCTCCATCCCCATCCGTGGCCACCTTCAGGATATATATGCATAGTGGCAGAGACATCATTTGCAATAAGTTGCTCATAGTATCTCAAGCTGTTGACGGGGTGCACGTCAGGGTCATCTGAACAAAGTACTATAAAGGCAGGAGGGGTGTCTTTTGTAACATGCTTCTCACAACTGTAACGATCCACAAGTTCTTTGGAAGGTGTCTTGCCGAGTAGGGCATCGCGAGAAAGCAAGTTTGTGTACGATTTTTCCATAGTAATAACCGGGTACATTAGAATTTGAAAATCGGGACGAGTTTCAGGACTATCAAATAAAGTGGCAGCGCAGGCAGCCAAATGCCCACCGGCAGAATTTCCTGCAATACCGATTTTTGTAATCTTGAGTTCAGGGGCCTTATTTCTCATAATACGTATGGCTTGCATTACATCACTGAGAGGTACGTCATGGTGTCCGCAGGGAAGCCGATACTGAAGCATACAATACGTTATACCCCGAACGTTGAACCAATCTTTAAGATCACGGCCTTCATAAGTCTGCGATTCCATAATATATGCACCACCGGGACACATGATTACACATAGACCGTTTGGATTCTTTGCGGGATATACTTCCATCATTGCATCTTCGTAGGCCTTTGCCCTGAAAGTCAAAAACCCTGATTCAGGCCCCGGTATTTCAAAAGCATTGGGTGCACCATCGGGCCATAGCCTGATTGTATCAATAATTGATACCCTGGGCCCTGGCTGTCCGGCCAGGGGAATTACAAAAATCAGACAGCTAATTAAAAATAGTAACCTTTTCATTATGTCTCTAAAAGGAAGGGAGTTTTATAAACAACAACTCCCTTCCTTCATGGTTTATTATAAATAATACAGATTAGAAATCGCCATATCCGGGATTTTGAACATACACTCCTTTAGCAAGGTTGTACTGTGTAAGCGGAATCGGATAATACTCATCTCTGCCAGATGTAAACTTAACATTTTTATAATATACACGATTGTCTTCTTCACATCTGAAAAATTTATTCATAATTTCTTCTGCAATTCCCCAACGAACCAGATCAAAGAAACGTTCTCCTTCAAGAGCAGTTTCAATACGGGTTTCAAAGCGGAGAGCTTTGCGTGCATATTCTTGTGTCCAGCCTGAAGCTGGATATTCATTTATAAGATAGACGGCAGGATAACCATTTATGTCAATCGCGGTAGGAAATTCTTCTTTATCTTCCCAGGCAGTCACATAGGGACTATTCTTTGACCGAAGTCTAATTTGGTTAATAAGAGATCTTGCTTCTTCTTGGCGGCCAAGTTCAATCAAAGCTTCTGCTCTCCACAGGAGAACATTTGCATAACGAATGATCTGGTAGTTTAAACCTGATGAACCCCAAGGGTAACCTGTAAACATATCCTTTTCAGGCGACACAAGAAAACGTTTTATAAAATGATAGCCATAAGCATTGAAATCTCTATACCAATGTTCAGTGACTGGTTCAACCGGGTAAGTTTTCCAACGAACGTTGATACGACCTATGATGAAATCAAGACGAGGATCAACATTTGACTCAATTTGAGTGTTGATGTAAGATTTTGTTCCATCGGCATTTATTTTTTCAATGACCACATCATAATCTTCGTTCTGGAACGATCCGTCAAGCAAAGGAAGACCATTTGCATCAGTTTTGAATGCATTAACAAGGTCCTGACTTGATTTATAAAAGTCATCACCAGAGTACGGTCCCTTTGGTGTATTAAGAAGCTGGCTCCAGTTTACATGACCTGCTGAAGATGCCAGAAAGCCTGAAAGAATTGCCCCGTCATTCATTGAGTACTGAATGGCCCATATAGATTCTTCTGCATTTTCGTAATCGGTAATATCCAGTTTCTGAAAATCATCCATCAAAGCATACCTGTTGGAATTAATTACATCTCCGGTCAATGATACCACTTTCTCAAGATCAGCATTGTCAATCGAAGTTAAGGCATTGTTTGCCGGATTCTGTCTATAGGCTTTGTAAAGATAGACTTTAGCAGCATACGCCTTAGCCACGTATTTATTGGCGCGACCCACTTCTGACTGAGTTTCCGGAAGAATTTGTGCAGCATCTTCAAATTCTTGTGCAATCATGCCCAGAATCTCATCTCTAGTATAAATGTTATTACTTATTGTAGAATAGTCAATTTCTTCAATAGTTTCATCGATCCATGCAATTTTGTTGAAATGACGGCTCAGTTCAAAATAAAAGTGTGCTCTAAGAACACGCATCTCTGCTTTCAATATTTCAACATTGGGGACATCTTCTGGAGTACAGGTGTTCAACACCTTTAAGGCAGAGTTTGTTCGTTTTACTGAATAATACAACGCCTGCCACCAGCTGTTCATCATAGTATGGGTAGCATCCACAACATATGTCTCAATTCTATGCATATTTGTATTGTCAGAAGGACCACCACCACCTTTATATGCATTATCTGCGTGAAGCTCACCTTGAATCCAATGATTAACGGGAGAGTTCATTGCTCCAAAGGTTGTATTAGGACCGGCAAGAGCCGAATATGCCGAACTGATGAGATAATTAATACCATCAGTAGAATTTAACACGGCGTCACTGAGAGACCCCTGTGGTTTCAAGTCAAGAAACTCACTTTCATTGCAACTTATTAATGAGATGCAAAGAAAAGCGCCAAGTATGATATTTCTAGATTTCATAGTAAACTTAGTATTAATGTTATAAAATATTACCCATTAGAATCCGAAGTTGATACCAAAAATATAACTCCGTGCAAATGGATATGGATATCCAAGTGCCTCGGGGTCAGGACCTGAATAATTAGTCAAAGTAAAAACATTCTGAGCCTGCAGATACACTCTTGCCGAACGAAGTTTAAGAGTTTTAAGAACATTTTCAGGAATCGTATATCCAATAACGAGATTCTTGAGTTTCAAGAATGAGCCATCTTCTACATACCAGTCAGAGGCAAGGTTCTCATTATTTACGTTAAGAGTTGTCAATGCAGCGTAATTTGAAGTATACGTTCCGGTGGCTAAATAATCATAATAGCCTTGCATTGCATCAAGCAGACGCGTTGAATGGTTGCCCAGACCTTCCCCAAGCGGGAAGAAATCTGTATAAAGTTTGGATGTGTTATATGCTTTTCGGATCATGCCGTTAAAGAACATACTGATATCAAAATTTTTATAAGAGGCGGAAAAATTCAAACCACCCTGAAAAACAGGAAGGTCGCTTCCGATGTAAGCCTGGTCGCTCGTGGTAATCTTACCATCACCATTGACATCCGTGTATTTAATGCGGCCGACTCCCGGAACTCCGAATTGAACATCATAAGCATTTAAATATTCATCAACTTCGGCGTCGGTTCGAAATACGCCATCGGTTATATAACCAATACGACCTCCATAAGGAAGTCCAACATTTGTAATGCCGGCAGCCATATTACCTAAGCCATAAGTGTAGTAAAGGTCCTCAGGAAGGTAAGTGATGGCGTTTTTCTGCCAGGTTATATTTGCATTTATTTGATAACTGAACTCACCTACAGTATTTCTCCAGGTTAGAATTCCTTCAAGACCCTTATTGTTCATTGAAGCACAGTTTTGATATGAACTGCCGCCCTCTCCGTTGACAGCAGGAACAGGAAGTTGGTATAGCATATCGGAGGTGTTCTTATCGTAATAGTCAAAAGACATTGTCAGTCTATCATCCAGAAACCCGGCGTCAAAACCAATGTTGTACTGCTCCGTTTGTTCCCAACGAAGTAAAGAGTTGCCAGACTGGCTGCGAACAGCTCCCATACTTAGGGTTTTTCCATCACCGTTCAGGTTGTAACTGCCATTCCATATATCGATTGCATAAATATTATATGTGGCAGTATTGCTGATCTGGTCATTACCATTAATCCCCCAGGAAAAACGTATTTTAAGATCTGAAAGCCAATCGCTTGCGCCAAGCATGAAGTTTTCTTTTGAAATACGCCATCCAACAGAAGCAGAAGGGAAAATCCCCGCGTTATTAAACGAGCCAAAACGGGATGACGCATCACGACGAACAGTTGCAGAAAGCAGGTACTTACCGGCAAAACTATAGTTTGCCTTTGCAAAATATGAAGTCATAGCATACAAGTTGGCTGTTTCAGTTACGCCCTTTGTTCCTTCAGCTACTGAAAGGTATACATAATCAGGAGTAGTAAGGGCGTATTCATCTCCGTTCCCGGTTAAAGTATATACCCGGTTTTTCTTGTACTCGGCTCCAAGTAAAAAGGTTGCACTATGGTTCCCAACGTTTAAATTATAGGAAGCAGTATTGGTCCAGACCCATTCTAAATTTTGAGATTCTGTTACGTACAAAGAGCTTATTAAATTTGAACGTACGTGCTCATCCCAGGCAGGTTCAAACACTTTTATATGATTGGTGTTGTAATTGATCCCGAAAGAAGATCTGATAACAAGATTCTTAATAGGATTTGCTTCAATATAGGCGTTACCGAAAATTCGCCAGCTTTGATAGGTATTGTTTGCCTCATTGTCAATATATCTGACAGGATTGTTACGACTACCAAGTAGATCGACTTCTGAACCGGCATAACTGCCATCACTTGCGTATACTGCCTGAGCAGGATGTTGAGCAAGTAGCTGTTTTTCAATAGACTCGTAAGCATTTGGCTTTTTGTGCTGAGTCCAATATGAAATATTTACAGATTCACCAACCCTTAATTTGTTGTCAAGAAAACGATATTCATTATTAATTCTTGTTGTAAAAGATTTATAATCTGATTTCTTGAGAACACCATCCTGATCAATGTAATTAAGACTCATAGAAGAAATATGGTCTTTGGACCCTTTTGACATTGAAAGATTATAAGTTTGCATCAACGCATTGTGGTAGCATTCCTTAAGCCAGTCTGTATCAGAAATTAGCATTTCAAGACCATCTTTTGAATAGTACGGTTTTCCCAGTTTAAGCTGAGCTAGGGTACCTTCGCCATAAATAATTGATTTAGGTGTAGTCCCAAAATCATACTGATAAGCTGCCCAATATACATCGCCCCATTCTTGAGCATTCATCAAAGGGATGTTGTTCTGGAATGTTTGAAGGGTTTGAGTCATGCTGAAATCAATCTTGATTTCACCTTCTTTGGCTTGTTTTGTAGTAATAATGATAACTCCATTTGCAGCCTGAGCCCCATAGATTGCTGCAGATGCAGCATCCTTTAGCACCTGGATTGACTCGATGTCATTGCTTGAAATTATGGTACCTATGTCAGAACGGGTCATGATACCATCAATAACATAAAGAGGGGATGAGTTATTGATAGTAGTAGTACCACGAATGAGAGAGGATGTCCCCTGCCCGCCCGGTGTACCGTCAGATAATACATTCATACCTGCAACGCGCCCTTGAAGTGCCGTCATAACGTTACCGGTAGGAATATCAGCTACCTCTCTCATATCCACAACAGCGACAGATCCTGTCAAATCAGCTTTTTTCTCTGTTATATACCCGGTAACTACTACTTCCTCAAGGAATTCATTATCCTCTTCCAATTGAATGATAAGAACAGATGCAGCAGTAACGGTTAAAGTAGTATAACCAATGTAGGATACTTCAAGTTGTGATCCTGTTGGGACAGTAAGTTCGAAAGAACCATCCAAATCTGTTGAAGTTCCTGTAGTAGTGCCGGCAACCAAAACAGTGGCGCCGATAAGCGGCTGACCATCAGCCTTGTCGGTGACCTTTCCAGTTACCTTCATTGACTGGGCGAATGATGTTGAAGCAAATAGCAAAAACATCAGACACAAAGCGAAAATTTTGCTTACTTTCATAGGATTAATTGTTAAAAGATAATTTTATGTTCATAGGAATAAATGTTAAAAGGTTCATTTTTTTACATTTTTTTCATTTCTACAATACTGCCGCATTGGTATGGACAGTAAGGTTATAGATTTAGAGTTAAGTTTAAATAATCATACGGAGGCATAGCCCCTTTTTTTGTACACACAAAAGCAGAAACATTGACAGCATGCCTGTGAGCCGTTTCAATTGTATCTCCGTCCAAATAGGAGGCAATAAATGCAGCAGTAAAAGCATCTCCCGCACCCACTGTGTCTTCTACACTCACTTGTGGAGTGTCAAGAAACGAGTTATACTTTTCGGTAATAATGTGACTTCCTCCTGTTCCTTTTGTAAGAATCACCATATCAAGAGAAAACTGATCCCTTATCTGTTGGCATCTTTCTGTTTCATCTCCCGATACTCTAATTAAGTCACTTAGGATCTCTAATTCTTCATCGTTAATTTTCAAAATGTTAGCAATAAATAACGATTCTTCAATAATATTTTTTGAGTAATAATTTTGTCTCAAATTAATGTCGTAAATTTTCAGACCCTCTGCCGGCATGGATTTGAAAAACCTGAAAAAAGTACTCCTTGTTACATAATTCCTTTGGGCAAGGGTCCCGTAACATACAGCCGATGTTTTTTGGGCCAATTCTTCAACAAGTGGTGTAAATTCAATGAAATCCCATGCCACTTTATCTGTGATTTTATAAGTTGGAATCCCCTTTTTATTAAGTGTAACCTGCACAGTCCCGGTTGGATGATCAACATGTTGGATTATGTGGGGCAGGTTTTTATTTGATAAATGATCCAATATTTCACGTCCCAGATCATCTTCTCCAATGGCACTGATTACAGATCCTTTATGACCTGTCTGATTAACATGATAAGCGAAATTTGCGGGAGCGCCTCCCAACACCTTCCCGGAAGGGAATACGTCCCACAAAATTTCACCCATGCCTACTATTACTTTTTTCATGATAATTTAACCTTATAAAACCTAATAGACATTAAAACCAAATAGGCAACACCAAAACCAATTACTACTATTGAACCAAGTTGAGACTGAAGTGCATCGGATAATAATCCCATGAACAACGGGAAGATAGTCCCACCAATTAGACCCATTATCATCAAACCTGACATTTCATTTTTCTTGTCAGGAAATGACAACAAAGCACTAGAGAATACCATCGAGAATACATTTGAATTGCCAAATCCAATTAACCCGATAGCTATATATAATCCCATAAGATTATTCATAATAAACAACCCTGTCAAACCGAGCACAAGAGTTAAAATGCTAATGGCGAAAAACTTCTTGATGGGCATACGAGCCAGGAAAAATGATCCCGTGAGACAACCGATCGTCCTGAAAAGGAAGTATACACTGGTAGCGATCATCGCCTGATCAAGGGGAATCGACAGGCGTTCCATGATAATTTTCGGAGCAGCTGTGTTGGTTCCCACATCTATACCAACATGACATACAATCCCCAGAAACAAGATCAGAACGGCTTTGTTTTTCAGCAATGATAAACAACCCCAGAAAGAGGTTGGCCTGTTTGTAATATCATCTTCTTTTATCTTGGTCACGCCCAGGAAAAAAGTAGCAATAATGGAAACAGCAATAAAAATGGGAAACAATAGCATCCAGTTATGAAATTTTACCGCTGCCCAACTGGCAAGAATCGGTGCAATAAATGAAGCAATTGCTTTTACGAATTGACCGAATGTAAGTGTGCTAGCCAGTTTTTCGTTAGAAACAACACAACTGATTAACGGATTAAGTGAAACCTGCATTAACGTGTTCCCTATGCCTAATAAGCTGAATGACACAAGCATAACGGGATAAAAATAAGAAAATACAGGTAGAGCCAGCGCCAGGACAGTCACCACCAGGCTTAAAAGTACGGTCTTTCTCTTACCAATCCTGTTTTGAAGCAAGCTTGTAGGTACAGAAAACAATAAAAACCAAAAAAACACCATCGATGGCAAAAAGTTAGCCATGGTGTCTGATAAATGAAAGTCGGCTTTAACATAATTGGTTGCCGTACCAACCATGTCTACGAAACCCATAACAAAGAAAGCCAACATAATTGGGATCAGAAACTTAATCCTCTTTTCAGAATGCGTCATATAAGGTAACTATTATAATGTATAAATTTTGATGTCTTCAATAATAATCCTACAATCCTCTGTGATCCATTGTATTTTATTATACACACTGGTGGGGAAGAGTGTATTTGTAAAGGATACTTCTCCGTCATTGATAAACAACTCGGATGATTGTTTATCAACGAATAATTCCATTTTATAACTTGCCTGTCTGACAATTGGGCTACAAACCGGGTTCTTTGCAAAACCGGGATGAAAAGAAACCAGTCCACTTGCCGATCTGTCCAGGGATATCGTATTTGTGTTGTGATCTATGATAAAGAGCGCTTTTTCGTTTTTGTCATTCAACAGGGCAAATCCAAATTTTCCCTTCTGTTCAGGTATAATGGTGAAATCAACCCTATAAGCACCAACATTTTCCGTCAGTAACGGATCAAGCAGGAAGGAGTCTGAAACAGATATGTTTTTCACCTCTTTCACAAGGTTGAATGCATCGTAAATTTCGGGCACAGGCTTGTTGCCCAGAACTATTTTTTCCCCGTCGTGTTTGAGGTATAATTCCCGAGGCATAGTCATGCTGTTTCTGAAAGACTTTGTAGGAACATCATTGGAATACATCCAGTTGCTCATCCATCCAATAAATATGTGTCTTCCCGGGGTATTGCTGAACGTTACTCCGGCATAATTGTCGGCTCCTGCATCCAGCCACAAGGGATAATCCATTTTATCGGCTATGAAGTGCTGCCCGTCAAAATGACCTATAAAATATTGTGTGGCACTTCCTCCATGGGGTCCGCCGGGATTTATACTAACCAATAACACCCATTTATCCTGATCTTTATATTTTAATTTGATCAGATCCGGACATTCCCAGACTCCATTGTGTGATCCCGTCCCTTCTCCGAATTCACTAATTTTTTTCCAACCATTCAGATCTGAAGATCCATAAAAAGATATTGTCTGACCGGTTGCCAGGGACATGACCCACTGGCCCTGGATCCAGGCAACTTTGGGATCCCTGAAATCTGTACGACTATGATCTGTCAACACGGGATTCTTCCCGTATTTTGTATAGGAACGGCCGTTGTCATCGCTGTAGGCAATACTTTGTTGTTGTATTTCGTAATTTTTTCCTCCTGCAGATGTATAAATGGCTACGATAGAATTTTTCCCAAAACCGGCCGTGTTTTCCACATCTACTACAGAACTGCCGGAAAATATGGATCCTAATGAATCGGGAGCAAGAATAAAAGGCCGGTTCTCCCACGTCACCAAATCTTTAGAAACGGCATATCCCCAATGCATATTATTATGTCTTGTCCCATAAGGATTGTATTGGTAAGCAAGATGGTATTCCCCATTATGAAATACCATCCCGTTGGGATCGTTGGTCCAGCCATGAAAGGGAGTCATATGCCAGAGCTGTCTGTAAGGTTCATCGTAAGAAAAGACATATTCATCTTCCTGACTAATATTTCCTCTTACAACATCATTCTTTTTCACCTTTGTGATTTGAATGTTCAACATCTTGCTATTAACACCTGAAATATCTATAGGGATGTAATAATCAATTCTTTTTCTTGCAGGAGTGATTGTTTGCGGTACATTTAGAAGGTTTTGATCTTCGCACAAAATCGATAATATTGAATTGTCACTCCCGTCTTCTGCTGGTATCAAAAGCCACTTTTTTGAAGCATTGAAAGTAAATGAACAAAGGTCCAGGTATGTACTTTTCGGCCTGCTGCTCATCTCTATATGGTCCAGAATTATCAAGCCTTTTCGTTGCTCGTTAAAATCTGCATTGATTCTGATGTTTGCTTTTCTGCCTTTGAAACTGCTCACATCCCATGATATCCAGTCCAGAAGATTGTGGTCTTCTCCTGAAGGGGTGCTTGTAACAATAAGATTGCCCTCTACAAGCAATTCTACATAGGCCGAGGGAGAAGGAGTCCCACCTAAAAGAAAATTTATATAGTCTTTTTGTATTACAAAAGATGAAGAAGTTAAATGTCCTTTAACAGTAGTGCCGTGGTTTTTACTGGCCACAAAAAAAGATCCTTTATATCCGGAAATATTTGAATCGAGAGCTTCTGTTGCAGGTGTGTATGAAAAGGCGCTTCCTTCTACCACCCATTTGCCTAACGAGCCATCTTCAAAATCGTCAATGATGTATGTGTTTTTACACGAAGCAGACAACAAGAATAATCCTGCAAAATATAGAATATGAATGGATCTTCTCATGAACTTTGACATTGCTTCTAATACAAAATTACTTGTTATGGGAGGTGCTAAATAGCATTCAAGAATCTTTCTTTTGTATTATTATTTCAAATCATAATGAAATGAAACAATTTTACAAATAAAATAGATCATATAAAATACACGTTTACAGGATTTTAAAATGCGTTTTGGCTTGTTTATCCTGGGATTATTGTTAAATCGTATTTGTTTGAATCGGCTGCTATTTATTTGCATTTTATGAGAAAAAAGAGGAATTTTGATTTGAATTCAAATGTAAAATCGGATAGATGAAAAAAATTTTTATAATAAATGCAATAATAGTTGTATTGTTTCATCTTTCTGCTTGCAACAGGCAAAATGAGATATTTGTTATAGGTGTTTCTCAGTGTAGCGAGGATCTGTGGCGTGAAACAGTAAACAAGGAAATCAAAAGAGAAGCCTCTTTTAGAAGCAATATGGAGGTGACAATAAAGTCGGTAAAAGATGATTCAGAGCAACAGATAAAGGATATTGAACAATTCATAGAAGACGGTATTGATCTTCTTATAGTAGCTCCGAACGAAGCATCTGCATTAACCCCGGTTGTTTCAAAAGCTTACAGATCCGGAATTCCTGTAATACTTCTTGACCGTAGGATTCTCAACGAAGATTATACGGCATACGTAGGAGCAGATAATTATTATCTGGCATATCAATTGGGCTTGTACGCAGCTGCATATTTGAATAATAAAGGGAATGTTGTTGAGATAAGAGGGTTAAGAGGTTCAACAGCTGATCTTGAAAGACATAATGGTTTTGCAGATGCGCTAGAACAATACCCTGAAATAGAAATCATAGATCAGGAATACTGCAATTTTTTACGTCCTAATGCGCGTGAAGCTATGCTTGGCATATTAGACAGACATAAGGATGTCAAAATTGACCTTGTATTTGCAATGAATGATCAAATGGCAATGGGGGTAAACGATGCATTTAAGAACCAAAACCCGTTCAGCCGTCCATTTATTGTTGGAATAGATGCATTGATAGGCGAAGGAGGAGGAATTGAAGCCATTAGTAATGGTTTAATAGATGCCTCATTTATTTATCCGACCGGTGGTGATATGGTGATTGAAGTTGCCTATAAGATTCTTAACGGCATAGAGTATGACAAGAAAAATATACTTAGCACCGGTGTGATTGACAAAAGCAATGTGCGGGTTATTTCTCTTCAAAATCAGCAGATTATTACACAACAAAAAAACGTGGATATATTAAATTCCAGGTTAAGAAGCAGTATAATACTATATTCCAAGCAAAAGCAATTCTTTTATTATTCACTTACCCTTTCCCTTTTCGCCTTAATAGTACTGTCTGTATTAATTAACACAAACAGGTCCAAAAACAGGCTTAACAAAAAATTGAACAAACAAAATGAGGATATAAAAAAGCAAGTTGAAACACTTCAACAACAGAAGATGCAACTTATTAATCTTTCAAAGGAACTGGAAACGGCAACACAAGCAAAATTAGTCTTTTTTACAAATATATCACATGATTTTAAAACTCCGTTAACACTAATTATGGGACCGGTTGAAGAATTGTTGTCTTCAAATAATCTTGCGCCGGATGAAGTTGATTCATTAAAAATTGTTCAAAGAAACAGTTATAAATTAATGGGACTGATCACACAAATATTGGAGTTCCGAACCTATGAAAACGGGAAAATGGCACTGAATTATTCGGTAGGGGCCTTGGATAAATTTATAGAAAATATAAATCAGCTTTTCAGTAAGTTTATATTGCAGAAACAAATAAGTTTTTCATTTAGTACGGACAGTTGTAATTATACGATCCCATTTGATCCGGAAAAAATGGAAAAAATATACTTCAATATTCTTTCAAACGCATTTAAATTTGTTCTTCCCGGAGGAAGGATCAGAGTAACTCTTAATCAAACATCTGTAGGGAGAAAACAGTATTGCCAACTATCTGTCTATAACAGTGATTCGTATATTCCTCAGGATAAAGTCAAAAACATTTTTGAAAGATTTTATCACATGGGAGGGAACCATGAAAGCTCAGGAATAGGATTGGCTCTTACTAAAGCACTTGTTAAATTACACAAAGGATCTATTAATGTAGAGAGTAATGAAAAAGAAGGGACGACGTTTACTGTAACCATTCCAAAAGTTGATGTTGTTACTTCCGGCATTGAATCTTCAGAAGAAAATTCATTGACCGATTATATCAAACAGCAAATCATCTCAATGGATGCCCCGCTCATTGTTGAAGATGTACTTGATGAAGCTCCAGACAAGAATAAAGCGACGGTGTTGTTTATAGATGATAACGATGACATACGTTCTTACGTTAGAAGTATCCTGTCAAACGATTACAATGTAGTGGTTGCCACGTGTGGGAATGAAGGTATTAAGAAAGCCGGTAAATACCTGCCGGATATCATAATTTCTGATATCATGATGCCCGGCGGTATTAACGGATTTGAAGTATGTAGAAGACTTAAAGCTACCGAGATGACAAAAGATATTCCCATAATAATACTGACAGCATGGACAATGGACGACGAGCGGATAAAGGGATACGAAAGCGGAGCCGATGCCTATTTGTTTAAGCCTTTTAACGCAGATGTGATTAAGACCAGGATAAGAAAACTTATTGAAAAACAGAAGACAATCAATAAAATGCTTGAACAGGATTGGATTATAGGTGAGCCAAAGAAAACCATGGCAGAAAGTCATAAAGAACTCTTGAATGATTTTCGGAAATTCGTGGAAGAACACATCCACGATGAAATTAATATTAATGATATAGCGGAATATATGAATATGTCCAGATCAAAATTTTACCGCCAGTTAAAAGAAATAACGGATTATTCTCCCACAGATATAGTTAATATGATAAAACTCAAGAAAGCAGCTCATTTGATGACGTATGAGCAAAAGAACATATCAGAGGCTGCTTTTGCTTCCGGATTTGCCTCCTCGTCCTATTTCACTAAAACTTTTACCAAATTTTACAAGCAAAGACCCAGCGACTATATAAAAAACAAAACATTAGGAACCGCGGCGCACTAGTGCTTTGTAACATCTAAATATTGTATATAATCAAAAATAGTTGTATTTTTGTTGTGCCATCAAACACAACACGATACGATTATGCCTATACAGAAGTACGAGGTGAGTTTGTCTGCAACGGATCGCAAGCAACTAACCAAGATTGTAAAGTCTGGAAGATTTCCAGCACGAACCATCCTGAGGGCGAATATCCTTCTTGCCGTGGATAAGAATGGAAAGAAACCCATGACCGTCCAGGAAGCCTCTATAGCGTTCAACACATCCGCTACGACAGTGCAGAATGTGCGAACCAGCTATGGAAAGAAGGGACTCGAGGCAACTCTTCTGCGAAAGAAAAGGGAAACGCCCCCGATAGAAGCCAAAGTTACGGGAGAGGTCGAGGCTCATATTATAGCTTTGGCTTGTGGGGATCCTCCCAATGGATATGCAAAATGGACACTTCGTCTTCTTGCCGTCAAGTCGGTCCAACTGAGGTATATAGATTCGATATCTCATACGCAGGTTGGTCGCATTCTAAAAAAAACGAGTATAAGCCTCATCTGAAGAAGTGTTGGTGTATACCATCCTCC
>JAGVVH010000555.1 GCA_019135895.1 Bacteroidota bacterium
TGTATTCCCTCCGGGAATATATTTGCGATGCTCTCATCTACAACCTCATTTTCCGGCAAGTTCGCAGAACATTGCCGACGGAGAAAATTCCCCTTCCGCGTGCGGAAGGGGTGGACTTCGACGACCGGGAAATCTTGTAAATTAGCCATTTACAGGGCGTCGTCGAAGGACGGGGTAGGTGGTGGTGCAAACCAAAATTATTTGTGGATTTGTTCGTTCGCAGGGAAAGCAGCATTCAGAAGGTCGCTTCGACAAGCTCAGCGACCTTCTCCGAAAAAGCCAATTGTCGACGGTCGCTGAGCCTGTCGAAGCGACCGTAACAATGATGGTAATGGGGTTCTGTCGCCTGATGACGTGGTGTTCGTGAATTCGTTTATTCACAAATATAACGCTCCTCCGGAGCGGCGGGGTTTCGTTGGGGATTCGTTGGCTACAAATATAACGCCACGCTGTGGCGGAATCGATTGATGGTAAATTAGTTGGCTTCAGATAAAAAAAGCTGTCTCAATTTTCGTCGTCGGCAATGTTCTGCCGAACTTGTCGGGGAATAAAAACTCAAAACTAAAAACTCACAATTCACTTGCTGACGGGGTGGTCATGGCAGATATGAAGATTTGCTAATATTTTCCGAACGACTGGCCATATTGTGTCCAAAAGTTTCTAAAATTCGTTTATTACTGAAATAAATAATTTCTAATCAGTTCAGATTTCCTTTTTCAACCTGCTTTTAATAGTAAAATAATTAAAGGTGCTTTAATTTTACCTTCAATCTTTACAATAATATAAAGATATTTAATATAATTGAGTTAATATTTTTTCCAATACAACGTTCGTCCCACGTTCGTCCCAAAAAAAGATAAAAATTTGTTATTATGATAAATAGCAAAAACAAAAAGATATATTTGTAACCTATTTGAAAAGAATAACATTATTATGGATTGACTCTAAAATAGAGTTTTACATATTTTATTACAAGCAAATATTAACAAATTTTTAAAAATGAAAACAATTAATTTAAAAGCCAAAATTTTACCGGTATTGTTAATTATCTTTGTTATATCGGCAATGACTATTTCGGGGGTAAAAGCCCAATTAGTCTACCCCTATCCCATTCTTCATTTTGACACACAAGTGGGGTGTCAGGATGTTATTCAGGAACCCTATTATCTTGATTTTATAATAGATATGGGAATATGTATAAAAGTCTGTAAAAATAGCACTGTGGAATATTCCGTTGAAGGAGCTAGTGGAAGCACCTTTAACTGGGGCGTTACCGGAGGAACCATCATTTCAACTACTTCAAATTCGATTATAGTTGAATGGGGGACGGTTGGAAATGGACAGTTATCTGTGACCGAAACTACCGTTTCCGACATTTCCTCCACCTATAATGTTTGTGTTGAAATTATTGAAACGCCTACGGCTTTATTCACTTCCAGCCCTTATAATATTGGGGAAGATATATATGTTTGTATCTATGAGGATTTACCATTAATTGATTATTCAATCAGCAATGAATCAGATATTTTATTTTGGTTTTGGGATTTCGGGGATGGCACCACCTCAGCCGAAAGAAATCCGATACACTCATGGGATCAACCCGGAGATTTTGAGGTAAATCTGACTGTTACCAATGAGTGTTTTTGTTCAAACAGTATGACTACTACTGTGCATGTGAAAGAGGGAGAGCCCATTAACATCGAATGTCCTTCTGTAGTTTGTGAAAACGAAAGTAGTATGTATATCGCTGAACCGGGTATTTGCTCAGAATATAATTGGGAAGTTATCGGTGGAACGATAACCTATTATATTACAGACAAAGTTATTGTAATTTGGGACAATCCACAAGATATAATTAATGGATTTGGTTATCTTTATTTAGATAATGAGCCTTGTGGAAATTGCGGTGATTATACTTTGGTAAAAATTCCGGTTATAACTTCAGCTATAGATATAAAAGGAGAACAATTTGTCTGTCCTGATAAGCAATATACTTATAGTGTTCCTGAATGGCCTGCTACTCTTTTCGACTGGAAAATCGACTACACAACTGGCACTGCAACTGCAAATTTTGCCACTGCTAATAAAGGAAAGGATGTTGTGCTTACTTTTTCAGGTGAAGGAAAAGTAGGATTGTCTGTTACTTATTTGAATACTGTTAAAGGCTGTAGCGGAAGTGGCAGTATAGAAATTGATGTTCATCTTCCCTCAACAATTACTTGGAATGAAAATGACCTTTGTTTAAATGATCAGGAAACCTTTATTTGGCAGGAAAATAACACCAACATATCTGGTCAGTGGAAAGTTATTTGTCCTGACATGACTTTGCATTATTATAACGGAACTACATTAAATTATACTTTTACACAAGTTGGTATTTATATAATTTCTGTTGAAGGTAATTATTGCGAACCGGATGCTGTCACAGTGAAAGTTCTGGACATCCCGGAGACTCCCGATCAAATTACGGGAGAAAGAATTGTTTGTCTAAATCGCCCCTATCAATATTTCTCTGTTAATTCTATCCCAGAAACCACATTGGAATGGGAAGTATCCGGCGGAATATTGGCTTCTTCTTCAGGAGAAGAAACTACTGTAACCTGGACAAGTCCTTCCGGAATTTTAAGACTTTACAGAGTTTCTAATGTTCCGCCCTATTGCCGCTCCTCAGCATTAACACTTTCAGTTAGTGAGTTTGATGCAGATAATTTGACAATTGCAGCCGATGTTAATAATAATTACAAACCGAGTTGCTATCAGTTTTTTGAAGTTCAGTATAACGGAGTTGCTTATACCGGTGGAGAAGATTATAACTGGGAAATAAATCCCGGTACTATTGGAAGCGTTATAGAAAATAATCATGCATTTAATCCTGAGGTTTTTCTGAATTATACTACGAGTCAAACAAATGCCGGAATTGAACTGACACTTAAAAAATGCAATGTCAATTATGTAAGAAATTATCCCTTTATTGTTTATCCGGTCATAAATCCACAGGTAACAACCTCTGCAAGCGGAACAATTTGTTCCGGAGAATCCGTTTCTTTTACTATTTCCAATTTTAACGATTACGATGCAGTTCAATATAGTTATGACGGAGTAATTCACTCACTCAGTAACGGTGTTTTTTCATGTATCCTAAATAATAGCAATTCGATAAGTACCAATATCAGTATAACGGTAATAGGAATAAAATGTAATATTGAATATATAACCACTGTTTCTGTAATGGTATATCCAGAAATAACCGTAACAACTAGTCCTCTCGGGAATGTATATCATTGTCAAGGAATATCATTTAGTGATAACATTACTACCCATACCAATGTGTCGAATTTATCTTTCCAATGGTACGATAATGACGGTTTAATACCAGGCGCTACTCAATCTTCTTATACCTCAACCTCCGAAGGAGATTATTATGTGGTAGTAACCGATGCCAATAATTGCTCCGTAACCAGTAATATTATTTCCTTCTTTTATAATGATTGCGGACAAGGCAATCCCGAAGCCTGCCATCCCGATTTTGCGACTGAAAATGAATGTGGGCTCATCACAGTAACCGCCACCGGAGATTATGATTTCAATTGGCTTCAAGTATCTTCAGGTTTATCTTTAGTTTATCTTTCACCTGACGAACATACTGCACAATATCAGGTTTCTCAAGCCGGCACTTATTTTATTCCTGTTTCCGCTACAGGAAGCGATCCATATTGCTACAATTATTGTAATCCCCCTGTTACAGTACCAGTAATTCCTTCCTGTTCAGTATCTTTCGAATGTAATACGACTAACCAAATGGTATCCTATTTTCAAAATACCAGCAGTTATTTTGATCCGAATGCTCTTTTTACCAATGTGTTTTATCTTAGCAATAATCTAGCTAATCTTGCTAATAGTCCAATTTCTATCGAATATGCTCTTTTGCCCAACGGAGCTACTTACTACTTGCAATTAAGCAGCACTTACAACGGCATTACCTGCTGGTCGGAGATTGTTACGTTTACTGTTCCCGAAATGCCTTCTGCTGATTTCAACATCGAACTGAATCCGGTTTGTGAAGATGTGCCGGTACTCTTTACTCCGGTTGTGACCAATCTGAGCGATTATATTTGGGTATTTGAAGACGGTTCTGTAAGTAAACTGATGAACACAATAAAAACTTTTGGTGATGATGATTATAATGTAACCCTAACCGTAGAAGACAATTATGGTTGTCAAGCAGAAAACACCGAAGTGATAGAAGTTCACACCAATGAATTATCAGGTCAAGTATCTCCTGCACAATCACCGGCTGTTTGTGCAGGGACCCCGATTGAGTTAACTTGTGAAATTGGCGGGGGAAATTTTCCTGTTTCTTATGTTTGGAGCAATAATGCAGAAACAACTCTTTCCATTGAAGTTTACAATTCAGGAACCTACTTTGTCACTTTAACCGATGCATTGGCATGTCATGCGGTATCCAATCCGGGAAATACAATTGTCATTCCGTACCCAACCCCACAAATTTCCGGAGCTACGGAAGTATGTCTGAATGATGATATCCGTCTCAGTGGCTACTGCGGTAACGATATGACATACAGTTGGCGCCGTGTTGCTCCTTCCGTTATCAACAATCTTAGTTCCTCTTCCTTACTACAATTAATGGCGATTGAAACAGGTACTTTTGTTTACGAATTGACAGTTATTCCTGTTTCAAATCCAGCCTGTAGCACCTCCGTTCAGGTAACGGTGACTTATGTAAATCATGGAGGCGGTTTTTCGGTACTATATACAGATGAATACGGATGTAAAACAGAATCACAAACCATCACCGTTCCGCAATCTCCGGAATACTATTTTTGGACTTTCCCGACCGGTTGTTATCACTTCTGTCCTGAAGAACTTGATAAGTATGTTTATGGCCCGATATTGTTTCCCGTTGATGAACAATGGAATTGGGAATGGCTTATGAACGGAAATATTGTGGATGTCGGATATTCTCCCTCCTACAATTCTTATGGATTAGAGCCTCCAATGACCATAAATACAGACGGACTTTATCAAATGTATCTTGATAACAGCTATTGTGCCGATTTCAGCGGGGACATGGAAGTTATTCTTGATGAATGTGACAATGATAAAATAAGCATATCTTATGATAAGAAATATTGTTACGATAACACAACAGGATGTATTACTATTAAACTTTACATTTCTAACGGGAATAACAGAAATTTAAACTATATTATCGAAAGCATCAATGGTTATCCAATTTATCCCTCTTCAGGAATCATATTTCCGGGAAATAATATTGTTTCGGTTTGTATGTTTGTTGGATACAATTATCCGATTCCTTCTTTTGAATGTATTGATGTCAATATTACGGATCCATACGTTAATACAAATATTTATTATCAAAGAATCTGTTTTTATGTCGAAAAATGTATTGATAAATCTTTTATTTTTGACATGCCAAATGATACTCTTGAAAATAGCAAATCCGACTATGTCAAAATATTTCCTGTTCCGATTCAAAACAGATGCGTGGTGGAATATTCATTTTATGAAGAGGGGAACTTTACACTTATAATTCGGGATATGCTGGGTAGAAAAATTAATGATTATCAAATACACAATTACGGAAGTATAAATATTAATTTTTCGTCATACAACAACGGATTCTATTTCATGGAGTTCAGATGTGACGGAGTTGTTAAAACGGTTAAAAAAGTAGTTAAAACCCAATAATAGCGATAGTATGAAAAAAATTATAATGTTCTTGTTTTTATGGGGAAGCTTGATCTTACTTCCCGGGCAATCTTTTCAATGGGCTTATCATGCGGGTGGTTCTCCCAATGGCCCCGATGATGAAAAGGTCTATCGATGTCTGTGCGACGAACACAACAACAGCTATGTACTCCTCTACTATTCCGACATAATGAATACTCCCCGGCTGAACAACATTCCCATTAATCTGCCATCTACCGGATTGACATATAATTATTCTTTTTTAGTTCTCGCCAGCTACGATTGTGAAGGCAATTTACGTTGGTATCGCTCTATCAGAAGAATGACTCACTATACATTTGGTGATTATGAAACAAATAACAGCATGAATAAGAGCTATGTTCCCATGGAAATGATAGACAATCATATTATTTTGGCAACAGCCGGTTGGGGTAATCGATTGTATTTAAGGGATGAAGACGGACATGATACTTTGCTTGTAAATAAGGATTCGGTGAATGTTGGAGTAGATGCACTTATAAAATTGGACACTAATGGAAATTTGAAATGGGCCAATTCAGTTGTCTGTAATCTTTATCCCGTCACCACTGATGACAGTTTATATTTTTGTCTTCCAACGTCTATCACTCAGGATAATGAGAATAATATTATGGTATTATGCAAAATACAGCCTTCCGTAATTGCAATTTGTCCATCATTTCCTTTAGTGAATGACAATTTGCTATATATGTTAAAGTACAGTCCGGAAGGAGTCTTGCTATCGGTAAAGCCCTTTTTATTTGACAGCGGCATGGGAACAACCAATAATTGGAGTCAGCCGCATTTGTCCTATTATGGGGGAAAATACTATTTCGTCGGTTATACTTCTATCGATAGTATAATAATCAATGAACAGCCTGTACCGGTACCCGAAGGTGAAACCAGTTCCAATTTATATATGGCTTGTATAGACTCCACAGGTCGTTGTATAAACTATAAATACTTGTCTCCAAAGGGGAAGGTTTCTGATATGGACATAAATGAACAGGGTAATATTTATATTGCAGGTGGAGTTTCTCAGGAATATGACAGTATTCCGCTCAACAATCCTTATGGCTTAAATGGGACTAAAATTTTCTTATCCAAATTAGACACCTCGTTAAACGTGGAATATATTAAAGTTGCTTGGAGCTATAATGTTCAAAAAGCAACTTCATTAGCTCTGTTATCGGATAATAAAATTGCTATAGGAGGTTATATGGGAGGATCTATAAGTACTTTTGACAGTATTCAATTTTCTTTTACAGGATATGACTGTTTTGTTGCAATCTTTGACGAAGAACAGATGCAATTTGTTCATGCCGCCAGAATTATTAGTGACGGAGATGATGAAGGAGTCACGGCACTTGCTGCCGACAATGAAAACAATCTCATGGTATGCGGTTCTTACCGTGGAGACAATGTTTTGGTCGGGGATTCGGTTTTTGATAATTACGGAGATCTTGACATTTTCATAGGGCGATACGGCTGGGAGTGCGGAGAAGAGGCCGACTGGCACATTACCGGCATTGGGGAAAACTCCCTGCCGGAAAGTTCCCTGAAGCTCTGCCCCAACCCTGCCATTTCGCTCGTCACCCTTGAAAGCAAAACCGTAGTCATGGAAGCTGTTGCTATTTTCAATCTTATGGGGCAACAACAAAACAGCCAAATCGTGAACAACCATCATTGCACTCTGGATATTTCTGGACTTGCGCCGGGGCTCTACCTTCTCCGGGCCTCCTTTCCGAACGGCCGCTCCGAAACCCTCAGGTTTGTGAAACAATAGAAAGAAGATATTGCGAGTTTTGAGTTTTGAGTTTTTATTTTTTATTTTCGGCAAGTTCGGAGAACATTGCCGTGGACAAAATTCCTCGTCCTCGCAGAGGAAGAAGTGGCAGCCGGCGACAGGAAACAGATTGTAAATTAGCGATTTCCAAACCGTCGCCGGATGAAGGAGAAGGTGGTGCTGATATTAGGATTTGACGATATATCTCGGCAAGTTCTGAGAACTTGCCGAGGATAATTTCAAATTGATACTATCCCAAAAAGTGTGTAAAACTCAAAGTTTAATATTTTTGTAAAGCAAAATAAAAAAACACAAACAATGAATTTTACACAATCGCAAAATTACGAAATTTTAGAGAAC
>JAGVVH010000537.1 GCA_019135895.1 Bacteroidota bacterium
TTGTCAATAACATAGTCTTTTAGATTAAGTGGTTTTACTTTTTTTTGTCATTTGCAAAACTAATTCTTAAGAGGCTATGTTTTTTATTTCAGACACACTTTTTGGAACAGTATCAGGAATTTTTGAACATGAAAGTATTGTACCCATAGAAAAAACAAAAATTACAAATATCTTTTTCATTTGTTTATTGCTTTTTGATATTAATAATATCCAACCTGTCTATGGAAAAGTTGTATCCATAAACATACACATTATCCGAATAAAACCATCCATTGAAATCTCCACCACACCCCCAATTCATGTCATAATAATAAGATATTACACCACCTGTTGACCACGGACTTAGAAATGAGGGTACATAATCCCATTCATTTTTACTCGCGTAATAGTAAGATCCAGGACCGCCCATGAGAAATTCTACAAAATAAATATCTTCATTTGTTTCAGTTCTATATCCATCGCATACCCAGGCATGAGCAGCCGTCTCATCGTTCGGATCTGTTCCCTCCATCCAAACGGGCCGTTCAGAGTCGAGCTGAGTACGGACAGTTGAGCTATTATGTGTCACTAGACTCATGGAAGACGAATAACCATATTTGCTGAGTTGTAGTGCAGCTATTGCAGCACTGGCAGTAATATACGTAGTAAGTCCATTTTGACCGTTTCCAAAATCAGCGTTCATATCAACCGCCAGGTTGTATAAAAAATTTTGAGTCACCGCAGATGAACCTCCTTGTTGTATCATCGTATCCCAGTCAAGGTCACTAGGCCATGTATGATACGACATTATTTGTGCAATTGCAATAGTAGTACAACCCAGATAAGGCCGTTGTCCGTTTTTTAATGGTACTTGACTATTGTATGGTAACACTTGATCCCAGGCAGTCTGAAGAAAGGGACCAACCTGAGAAGATTCGGACCTTACACCTATTGCAACAATAGTGTGATCAGGAGTCCCAAACAAATCACCAATACCCCACCAACCCTGGTAATTGTTTAAGCTAATCAGGCTATTTGCATACGCGCTTGATAAGCTATAAACAGTGAAACCCAATTGATTTAGTTCAGCTATTCGATTCTCCCTTGCAAGATCTTGTTCTGGTGTCAGACTTTTTGTGACGACAGTGGAAGAAATCATATTGGCATTTGTTTCATACTGCTGCCATAATCTGTGAATTTTTGCCTTTGTTGCCTCATCCAAAGATCCACTCTGACGAATAGCCTCTTTTGTCTCTTCCATCCAAACTGCCACACCTTCCATGTCATCACTTAGTACAAAATCATTTTCATCAGAATAGGCAAGAATTGGATAGTAGTCCTTAGTAGCACTCACGACCACAAAACCACCTCCGCAATAATTAATTACGTACATCATAGGAGCGTTGTCATTTTTAGCGTCCCTGACAGTTTCTGTTGAAGTATCCCGATCGTAGCTTTTTGTAAGAGGGTCATTCGTCAATTGGCCAAAGAATGTCGCTGCAATGTCGGTAGCTTTGGTGACGGAAACAAATGAATCATCGCTATGGTTAATAAACTCTTTATCTTGTATTTCCTGAATGGAATTCATTTCTTTATTACAAGCAAAGAATAATAGCGTAATGCTCAGTGAAGCAATAAATTTAAATAAATTTTTCTCTCTCATAGTCAGAGTAATTTAAGTATTTATATACGACAGTAACAAACTTTTTCATTTCGATTTGATTTGTTTATGCTCTACTTTGATTCCAGAGAGTTAAGGTCAACTTCTGGTAATTTATCTATTAAATCCCAGAAAGTCAATAGCCTTAGAAAAAGTTTCGGTAAAATGAAGGTTAATGTAGATTAATTCAGTAAGTTATATTTTAAAAGTTTCGCCCTGAAAAATGAAATGCAGTTAGTTTTCTTCCAGTTAGCGCGGTTCCTCCAGCCAGGAAAACAATACCGGTTGCAGGGTCGAGTCCGTGAAATAATCCATCCCAAACCGGAAAAACTGGAACTATTCGTGAAACCGCAAGTGGTACGGAACCAACAGCCAGAAAAAAAGAAAAACACCCAGCCCGAAAACCAGTGAAGAGACTTTTCGCATAAGACAAAGTTAAGAAAAAGCTTCGCTTGCGGTGCGCCAAAAGCTTTTGGCGCTTATAAAATGCTGCTCCGCAGCACCCATTTGATTTTTTATTGTCCCTGTGGGTCGGAGTTGCACATAATCCGCCGGTTTGTCCACAAAATCAGCCTTATATGTGGATGAAAGGCAGAAAATCCCAAGTTCCTCCACAAAAACGTCCTTATATGTGGATGGATTGACAATATTGGCTTGGAAGATGGAATCTCAGAGTGGTCTATACTGATTTAGTTGTCAAACAGGGTCTTAATTTTGAAATTTTATCATTTCAGCCAACTGTAAGAAGTAATCATTTGACCAAATTTCTAATTCTTCGGGGTTTTTAATGAACGGCAATACATCTTGTCTGGCCAGGTCAATATCTGTATCGGCCAGCCGTTCTTTCAATTTTTCAATAAATAATTCCCGACTCATTTCAATTCCTTCAAACTGACTGATCCGTTCCTGCAGATGATTGAAATTGAGCATCACTCCCTTTCTAACATACCACTCAAAATCGTACCAGTCACGTCCCTTTACCCGCTGCTTCCATTTCCGGAAAACAAGGGCGTGCATCTTACCGGCATATAAATCGGGTAGAACAAAACAGCGTGTCATAAAGGAATAAGGAAGAAGTAACAGTTTTTGTTCAGTATCGAATTTCATCGGCGGATCTACATCCACCTTAATTTTAATTTTAATTACGTTTTCGGTTCGAAATTTTACATCGTACACCTCGGTATTCTCCTTTAAAAACGCGGATTCCACACGGCCAAATGTCCTTTTTTCTTTTTTTGAGATAACAACTTCTTTGCCGACAGCTTGAAACTCATGGATGATGGACAGAAAATAATCTTCAAGTTTGAAATCTACATCCGGTGCGATCAACGAAAAATCCATGTCTTCCGAAAAGCGCTTCATGTCATGAAATATTCGCAAACAGGTACCTCCATAAAAAGCCGCTTTGTTGAAAAAACCACCGCGATTAAGTCCGGCAAGAATGATCTCCTGCATCACTTCATATATTGCATTTTTTTTACCTTCTTCAATTCCGTAGCGGGCTACCATTTGGTCAAATACATTCATTGTTTCAATAGTTTTATTATATGACTGATCATATGCGTTTTCTTACTCACTTCCGCACACTGCTCAAATATTGTAACATCCATTTTATAGAATTCATCCATATCAAACCGGATGTCTTCTTCTAGGTATATTTGAAGCGCTCTAGCCGAACGTAGCTGCAGATTTGGTGTATACACAATTTGGTCACACAGAGCTTTTTCGGGAGAAGCAATTAAAAAAGCATAATCCTCGCGGATAACCTGCCGGATTCCTATTGAGTAATAACTGACCGGGCAAGATATGTAATCAAACTGCCCGAAGTAATTCCTGAACCTTTGCCTTCTTTTTATTGTCATCGAAACAGTATTATAGACTCTCTCTGGAATTAAACTGTAAAATCGCAGGGCACTTTCCCTGGAAACATAAGAAGGGCCGTAGAGATGATTGGCAATCAATTCTATTGATATTTCCTTTTTTGAAACAGCTGGTGAAACAATATACAAACCACGTTTCAACCGGATTATTGTACCTTTGTTTTCCAAATCGCATATCTTATCTTCCAAGGCTTTGAGCGAAGGATAACTTGCCCTGATAGAAGCATAATCAATTGGAATAACACCATATTCTACCAATGATACCATTTTTACATTGTTTACAATGCAAATATAGAAACATTTTGCATAGATAATCGATTTTATCTCGATTTTCTATGTAAAATATTACATAGAAGTTTTGCGTGAAAGTATTATTCCGGCAAGGATAGCTAAAACTACCAGAGAGATCACCCATGGAGATAAGATAATTGAGTGTTGGCCCCGGAAAGGATCCTTGCCCAGGTATTTCCCCTCAGAGATTAAATCCAGCGTTTCACTAAGGATGATATCTTTTTCAGAAATGTAATATTCCTCATATGATAAAGGGATTTCATAATCATGGAAAAGTTGTACTTTTCTACAGTTAAGCTGTCAGCCACCTCCAGATGGGAATAACCTCAATAGTGCGGCCATCCACCTCCAGAGTCTGTTCCTGGTCTTTAGTCACAATGACTAATTTTTTACAATCCAGTACTTTAGTTATTTTTATCAAAGAGTCAACCTCCCGGTTGTAAGTATTCAGACTGCTGTCAAGCTTGTAGCACACCTGGATAGCCAACGATGCTTCCGGAACATAAAAATCAACTTCATGATTTTTGTGGTAATAAAAAACAGCATCCTCCCTGCCATATTTTCTGATCAGATTGACTGCAACCAGGTTTTCAAGCAGGGCAGTGTTGCCATCCAGCAGAAACAGGTTAAGCAATCCATTATCCAGGAAATAATATTTAGGATTGGTCTCTTTATTGACTAGTTTGCCTTCAATATTTTGGATAGAAAGTAAGAGCCATGCATCTTTAGCGTATTCTATGTAATTGATGATCGTGTTTGTGGTTACTTTTGCTCCGGTAGCAGTAACAATATTCGCAATCCGGTTAAACGACAAGGGTCGGCCAACACTTTCTGCAATTTTATAAAACATGACACGCAGCGCAAAGCTGTTTGAAATAGTATTACGAGCTATTATATCGCCTAAAAAAACTTTTTGATATATA
>JAGVVH010000377.1 GCA_019135895.1 Bacteroidota bacterium
TAGTTGCAAGAAAGATGATGCAGGCATACCTGTATTGACAACTTTAGCAGTTACTGAGATTACAGAGACAACTGCAAAGAGTGGTGGAAACATCACCTCAGACGGTGGGGCAACTATAACAGCACGTGGACTGTGTTGGAGTCCAGGGTCAACACCTACTATCTCAGACTACAAAACAACAGATGGAATAGGAGTAGGTATTTTTGAAAGCAGTATTGTTGGTTTATCAGCTCATACAACTTATTATGTAAGAGCTTACGCAACTAATAGCTATGGAACAGGTTACGGAAGTACTATATCATTTACAACACAAGTCGACAGTGCTAATACCTTTACCGACACCCGAGATAACAATATGTACAAATTTGTCACTATCGGCAATCAGGTTTGGATGGCAGAAAACTTAAAGTATTTGCCAAGTGTGGTTGGCCCCGTTACAGGTTCGAAAACAACCCCATATTATTATGTTTACGATTATGATGGTACAAGTGTAAATGGTGCTAAAGCCACATTCAATTACACCATCTACGGTGTATTATATAACTGGCCTGCGGCGATGAATGGAGCTGCCAGTAGCACAGCCAACCCAAGTGGCGTTCAGGGAGTATGCCCTGCAGGCTGGCATTTACCAAGCCAAGCAGAATGGACTCAATTAATCGATTATTTGGGTGGAGCAAATGTTGCGGGGGGAAAACTCAAGGAAACTGGAACAGCCCATTGGATCAGCCCAAATACTGGGGCAACCAATGAAACCGGCTTTACAGCTCTTCCGGGTGGCCACTGTGGCAGTGGTGCTTTCCACGATCTTGGAGCTTGCGGTTGTTTCTGCTGTTCTACTGAGTCTGAAGACTTCCCCGTCCTTGATCCCGTCAGGTATATGTACATAAACTACATGTACAGCAATGCATATGTAGGCGGTAGCGATGATAAGGAGAGTGGGGTTTCTGTACGTTGCGTGAAGGATTAGAAATTATTTGTTTATTTCCCGCAAAGCGGTCAATTTTTTTTAGAAAACGACTTTTCATTGAAAAGAATAATTATTAATTTTGTGGGCGTTATTGAAAAGAGTAGAAATATATATAAGAACAAAAAATGTAACTAAAGGCTACGGTTAGCATAGCCATATTGGGAATAACTGTAATAAATGGGGGAAAGATGAGGGTTCAAGGAAGTTGGCGGTAATTGTGAAAAATAGCAACTAAGAGGATTTAATATGATTAAAAGGTATTTTAAATGTTTTAAAAATTGGTGTAATTCAAATCAAGGATTACTTGCTATAATAATCGCATTTATTGGATTAGTACCTTTTAATAAAATTAACTTAGGATTAGCTAGTACCTTTTGTGATAAGCTTAAATCTTTTTTAACTTATAATGTCAAGATTCCAGTTTATTTATTCTTGATTATATTTACTATTGGAATAATTTATAAGAGTATAATAAAACGAAGATATAAAACGCATAAGATTACAATAGATTTTCTTGAAGGCAATTGGAGAAATGAGTGGATAGTGAATAATCAGGTTGGTTCGGAAATGTGTATGATAAAAACGGACGGAAAATATTATGTAAATGGAGAACTCTGGTTTACTTTAGAACATTTTAAGTATGATTATAAAACCAACAAGATAACTTTCATTAAATCATCAGTCCGCTCTAGTGATGATAGAAAAATGACTAATATTTTGACAGTTGATAATAATGATCTAATAAGTGGTACAGAGAATAATTATGGGATAAAATATACAAGATTATAAAACAACTACGCCCAATAAATGGTATAGTGCATATGGGTTTCAGTGGTATGCGAAGGTTTGTTGCCCGCTTCAACTTTTCGTGTAACTTGATAGGAAATCGCTTCGTAATCCCGCACGACACCATACCATCAACCACTGAGGGGCATGTTAATAAACCACACCACTTAACAGTTATAAAAATTGTAACATGAAGAAATTTGACTTAAACATTGAAAAAATCCTCGAGAACTGGGAAACGAAACACGCAGTCCGAGAAATCATCGCTAATGCTTTAGACGAGCAAATTTTAACTAACACTTGTGAAATCGAAATATTTCATAATAACGATACAAACTCATGGGTAATAAAAGATTTTGGGCGTGGATTGAAATATGAGCATTTTACACAAAAGGAAAATGACGAGAAATTATATACCAACGGAGTAATAGGAAAATTTGGAATAGGACTAAAAGACGCATTAGCAACCTTTGAAAGAAAAGGCGTAGGAGTTAAAATTGTGTCAAAGTACGGAGATATCACATTAGGAAAATCTCAAAAAAGTGGATTTGATGACTTGGTAACACTGCACGCCTATATTTCTGAACCTACAAATAAATATTTAACGGGTACTGAATTTCATTTGACAAACATTTCAACTTATGACATTTCAGAGGCAAAAAAATTGTTCTTGAAATTTAACAAGGAACCAATAATTGAAAATACTAAGTATGGTAGTGTGTTACAAAAAGAAGGTGGTCAGGGTAAAATTTATATAAATGGTATTTTAGTAGCTACTGAAGACAATTTTCTTTTTAGTTACAATATTACATTACTTAATGCCAGTATTAGGAAAGCCATCAATCGTGAAAGGACAAATGTAGGGAGATCAGCCTACACCAATACTGTCAAATCCATATTGTTAGATTGTCAATCGGAAGCTATTGGCAACGCATTAAGTTCCGATTTAAGCCAATATAGTTATGGAAGCAATCATGACGAACTAAAGTGGATTGATGTTCAGGAACATGCAGCAAAGCTTTTGAATGAATACAAAAAAGTAGTTTTTGTTACATCAGCGGAGATAGAGCAAGGAACAGACTTAGTAAACGAAGCAAGACAAGGTGGTGCTGAAATAGTGGTTATTCCAACAAATCTTCGTGATAAAATTGCTGAACAAAACGCAAATGAAGAAGAAGAAAATAAGGTAAGAATATTTACAGAGTTTGTTCAAGAAAAAAATGAAAATTTTGAGTTTAAGATAGTAAGTGAAAATGAATTGACCATTACAGAAAAGGAAATTTTCTCAAAAAAAGACCAAATATTCAATATTATTGGAGGTAAACCATATAACATTAAATCAGTGGTTGTATCAGAGACAATGCAAAAAGATAATGTTACCTTCTTGCAATCTGCCGCTCTTTGGGAACCTGCAAATCAGAGAATAATAATTTGGCGACCGATATTGAGAAATGAACAAGAATTTCTCGGAACTCTATTGCATGAAATTGCACATGCATTAAGTGGTGCGACAGATGCAACAAGGGCTTTTGAAAGTAAATTAACAAAATTGTTGGGTTTTTTCTGTAAACTAGCGATTTCAAATTAAATGGTGGAACAAGCACGAACGCACAACAATGAATTGCCAAAAGCGGTGATGAACGGCTTCGATTGGATGTTTGTGCAAAGTTCAACAGTAGTAATTCTACTAAACTTTTGCTCTAAAAATCAACGCCTTGGGCAATACCCAAACCGTTGTGACATATTAAAAAAAAATTGACTTCGATAAAAAGCAAATAAAATGGCATATACTTATTTCTGTTTTAGTGATGAGTGCGGAGACTATAAACCAAACTTTACAGATAAACAATTATTAAGTCATCCATTTTACATTAGAACAACAATATTAATAAATTCAAATGAATGGAAAACGCTAAATCTCAAATTCAGAGAGCTAAAAAATAAATATGAACTTCCTCTTTCAAAAGAGTTAAAATGGGCGAATGTTTGGACTGTAACAAAATTTCAGAAAAATAATAAATCAATTCCTAAAAGATATGGTCTTCAACATCTTGAAAACATTGATTATCATAAGCTCATTGATTTTGTTGAAGAAGCTCTATCTCTTATAAATGATTTAAACGACAAGAAAGTTATAGCTACTTACACAAAGAATTCTAATCGATATGTCACAAATGAGAAATCAATGATTTTATTTCATTTGCAAGAGCATATGCAAAGATTGGAAATGGAATTACAAGTAGACGAAGGTAATCTTGGTGTATTATTTTTTGACCCAGTTAGCGTCGAAAAAGATGAATTATTCAGACAAATTTACAATGAATTATTTGAGAATGGAGATTTTATTGAATCTTACAAATTTATCAAAGACAGTTTAAATATTGAAAATTCGCATCATTCTGTTGGAATACAAATAGCGGATTATATTTCTGGTGCTTTTAGCTCAATACTTAAAGCATCGATAGGCAATGACTATTCAAGAGGAGTGAAAATGTTTTTTGATTCAGTACATCCAAACTTAAGACGAAGCTGGAATGGGGAGATACATGGTTATGGTATTAGAGAAGTTCCAAAAAGTCTACCTACAAGAAGATGGTTAATTGAAAAATTTATAATTTTAAACCAAAAACAGAATAAAAACGTGCCTAGCACGCGGTATAAAAAATTTCCGGGACAGTAGGTTATTCAAGGTTTGTAGACATCTTCAACTTTCCGTATAACTTGACAGAAAATCGCCCGCAATAGGCACTTTTAATACCGCCATCCGATACCTACCCAGCCATTTCAGTGATAACCACCCAATATATTTTTTCTCAAAATCTTCCTTTCCCCCTCTTGCATTATTAATTTTTTGTTATTTTTGCAGCGACTTCTATTCCATAAAGAGAGGGTAAAACCTTTCAGCAAGTATTACTTATTCATAGTAATAAATGAATAAACAGTGCTGCCCCT
>JAGVVH010000206.1 GCA_019135895.1 Bacteroidota bacterium
CGAAAGTCATGGTTGTAAGTTTTTTGATTAGTACTCTTAAACTATTATCAACCGTGACTTTCTTTTGTCTATTGCACCTCTATACCAATTTTACAGAAACAAATTTACATAGCGGTAAAAATATCCCTACTGGCGGATCAAGTTACTGACTATTACAATTTAATAACCGATTTTTACGTTTAATTTTGGGTTTATGAATCAATCAGGCTATATCTTTGACAATAATATCGAGTTTACAAAAAGGCTGTATTATTACTGAAACCGAAAGATGACATTTAATTCGATATCATTCGCTCTGTTTTTTATTATTCTATTTACCGTCTATTGGTTTTTGATTAATTACAACCATAGGGCTCAAAACATATTGTTACTCGTAGCCAGTTATTTCTTTTATGGTTGGTGGGATTGGCGATTCCTGATACTCCTATTTGGTCTCTCTCTTTCTAACTATCTTCTTGGTTTGACTATTGAAAGATTCACTACTGAATGGAAACGTTCGTTAGGTTTGATTTCAGGTATTACCATCAACTTGGGGGTACTGATAATCTTCAAGTATTATAGTTTTTTCGTACAAGGCTTTATCGCCTTGATTTCCTTATTCGGATATGAGTTATCTTATGAGACAACAAGACTCATTCTGCCTCTTGGTATCAGCTTTTACACCTTTCTTTCATTAAGTTATATTATAGATATTTATAGAGGTACGATAAAAGCACATAAAAACATATATGAGGTTTTGCTCTCATTAAGTTTCTTTCCGATAATTCTTGCAGGCCCAATACAGAGACCGTCTACTTTAATTCCACAAATAGCTAATCCAAGGACTTTTAATTATACTAACGCTTCCAATGGTGTGAGACAAATACTTTGGGGGCTTTTTGCCAAAGTAGTCATCGCAGATAATCTGGCCCCACAGGTAAATGAAATTTTCACTAATTCAGGCACATATTCAGGTAGTACATTAGCAATTGGGGCACTCCTGTTTTCAGTTCAGATTTATACTGATTTTTCAGGCTATTCAAATATGGCGATCGGAATAGGAAAACTATTAGGGTTCAACTTAATGCAAAACTTTGCTCATCCATATTTTTCAAGAGACTTACCTGAATTCTGGAAGAGGTGGCACATTTCCCTGACGACTTGGTTTCGGGACTATCTCTTTATGTCAATTTCTTTATCGATTTCCTGGAGGCTGAAGAAGGGAAAAATATTTCTATTGCGAAAAGATCATTTTATATATATTTCAGCAAGTTCAATCACCTGGCTCCTTACAGGATTGTGGCATGGTGCCAGTTACAATTTTATTATTTGGGGCTTGTTAAATGGTACTATATTGATAATATATCACTTACAAAGAAACCCGAGAAAAGTATTGTTAAAAAGATTTAAACTGTCAAATAACAACAAATTTGTCGTTCTGATTGAAACTTTTCTGACATTTTCTTTTATCGTACTTGCCTGGATATTCTTCAGAACCTCACAGCCAGCCGAAGCATGTCAGTACATTAGTAACATGTTTTCAAAATCATTATTCGCTTACCCGGAAATTTTTTCCAAACGTATGCAGTTCCTTGTCATTGATTTTGTGGTTTATATTCTGTCCATTCTTTTTTTCATCATTGAATGGAAGGGAAGGGACAGGGAGTTCGCACTTACCAATCTGAATTTGGAAATAAGAAAAAGATATAGATGGAGTCTGTATGCAGGATTAATTCTATCCATCATTGCTCTTGCTGGTAATCAACAGAAATTTATCTACTTCCAGTTTTAATTATGAAATCCTTTATCAAAAACCTTTTAGGCTTCTCGCTTTTCATAATAGTCTTATTAACATTGGTTAATATTGTTTTCTTGACAGTAATAAGAAAAACTGATTGGGACTTTAGAAGAAGAATTGAGTCGCTAAGATTTCGGAATCCAGAATTTGAGTTGCTTGTTCTTGGACATAGTCTTGCGGCTGATGGAATTGATACTGAGTATCTGACAAAGACCGGAATTCCATCCTACAATCTATCCATAGGTGGGAGTTATCCTAAAAGCAACCTTATTCAATTGGATGAATATTTGTCACTTTATTCCACTAAACCCCGGGTAATAATCCTTGGTCTTGCTTCATACATGGGCAGATTTGATGTTGAAAATATTCACCCTATCATAGAATTTACACAAAAAGGTCATAAATATACTCTTAAGGATATTCCAATAGTAAAATTCCAATGGCTCGGTATACAGTTCTTAAAGAAACTTGTTAGCGACATTCATAGAGATGTGGAACTATCCTATGGTCAGTTGCGATCTCCGAAAATTAGCCCTGATCACACTACGTATAATAGCATTAAGTTTTCTCCAGACGTCTATACCTCTTCCACCTATATTAGGGAAATAGCAGAATTGTGCACAGTAAACAACATTGAACTTGTATTGATTGAGATGCCCGGATTTAAGAATACCCAGAATGACTCAGATGTAGGGCCTTATCAAATAGACTTTGGTAAAGGTATTTCTTATCACCTATTCAATTTGAATTCGATCTCATTTTGCAAGATTTTTGATTCTGAGCGGGACTGGATAGCCAATTCTCACCTTAACAAATATGGTGCTAATAAATTCACCCGATCAATGGTAGATACATTAAAAAATAAGGGGTATCCATTATTTTGAGTACCCCTATTGTCATAAAACTCCAGTTCTCTTACTTACTTATCGTCGTCCGTCCCAACCTGCAATTCGTGCCAACATCCACCACATACCTTTTGCAAGTCTTATTGCCCCCTTTTCTCCAATATGTCCAATATCTCCTTCTCCAAGGTTTTTATTGGTAATATATGGATATTTATTGCCGCTCCATGACCTGGTATTTGATTTGCCATCTTCGTCAAAGCACAGAATGTCCGCATAATCGAATAAAACTCGTGTTGAATCAGCTGCAACATATTCTCTAATCTTCTTGTATACCAAAGAACTCTCATATCCCTGCTGTGGTGAATAGCCATCATCCACCGGACCGGTGGTGAAAAAGACTACAGTCATAAAATTATTCTCATTGCAGAAATCTATGTATTTCTGGGTAGCATTCAGATAAAGATCAACATCTATGCCTGGGTCATAACACCAACCAAAGCCAATTGCTGCAATCACAAAATTATTATTATTGGCATATGCTATACCATTCTTTGTTCTTGAAACTGCATTTTCACTGGTAAACCAATCTTCCTCTCCGTAAGAGTATCTCCAGCCAGTTTCATGATCCAAATCACCCCAGGTCGCTCTGCTGGCTCTAAGATGTGAATTGATGTATGGCTCAGGGGGGCCGGTCTCAGTAATATTTACACTATATCTGTTGTCTGCCTCCTCGAGCAAAGTTAATCCAATTCTATAAGCTTTGCTATGAGATTCGCCAGGAATTGTTACCCACATCTCCTTCACCTTAGCGATATAATTCTCCGGAATCTTGTCAAAATCATCAATAATTGTATGGTCTGCAATAATTTGATTCACTCCCTTTTGAGTTTGTATGTTAGGTGACTCCTCCTGACAAGAGAATAGAAGAACTGAACTTCCAAGGAGATAAATTGCTAACGATTTCATTTTTCAATTTTTTAAATGACCTTCAATTCCCACTTTTCTTAAGTGATCTTTTAGATACTTGCTGAATAGAATCATTGGATGGATTGTAATTTTAAGAGCAACTTTGTCGCGACATATTCTTTGCCATAGTCGTTGAGATGACCACCATCAGAGGAGTACTCAGGGACTAAGCCGGGTATTTCACCTCTGTAAAGATTTCTCCTGCCATCAGGATAGGTTGATTGAATTAATGCAATATCGAAAATATCATCAGGATTAAAGGTGCTCCTGATTAGTTCATTATACTCATGCCGGTAAGGATTGTCATCCATCCTAAGTATACTTTTTACAATCCCCTTAATTCCTCTGGGTTTCTCTGTAAGTGGAACTGTCCAATGCAAAACCTTAATCCCAGGAAATTGTAATGACAATCTCTCAATCGATGATTTATAATTTGAGAAAATTGCCTCTGGATTGGAGTTCGTGTTTAAGTCAACATAACATAATTTCAACATTACTATGTCAACTTTATTTCCTACACCATTCTCAATGATTTTTACGAAATCATCAATTTTTGATTCAGGGCAAAGATTTCGTCCAACTTTGGTATGTGCCAAGATAGGCCCATTTATTTCTTCAGCACTCCGGGTATCCACAATATTAATTCTATCAGCTAAATTTACCTGCAGACTATCAATACCTTTAAGTATTCCATTACCAACAGATTGGTGTCCGAAGAAAATTCTCTTTTCACATAAAAGGTTCCAGTTAATTTCAGCCATATCGATTTTGGATTGGTTTAATTCACTATTATTGGAATCCGAGGAGCAACCACTGGAAATAGTCAAGCAGACAATCCCGATAAGAAACATGAAGACTGATCTTGTAAAGATATCATTGGTCTTATTTCTTTCGCCATATCTTATAATGTCTGACTTCATCATATTAAACAGATTTAATAAAATATCATTTATTTCAGTAATTCCTGCGTGTACCTTTGGTTTATTGTATCACTACTGTCCCGTTAAGATCGGGAGTTTAATATATAATAAGTTAGTAATAAATACATTACAAAGATTGAATTTTTAAACGATTTGAAATTTACATTTAAGGCGAGATCAT
>JAGVVH010000053.1 GCA_019135895.1 Bacteroidota bacterium
AACATATCGAGTTATCGCAAAGGTTGAATCCACGGTTAGTTTGTCCATTATATAATCAACATCATTTGAATTGCCACTTTGAGCTTTATCAATCAATATCTTTAGTTGTCCTGTAAATTCAAATTTCACCTTTTCAGGAATTTAGGAATTGTAAAATATTATTGGTTTGATTTGTTAAAACATGTCCCGTATCTTTTAGTACTAAACATTTAACATTTTCCATATTTTCTTTTAATCGGGAAGCCGTTTTTCGTGAATCGTAAAAACAATCATTTTCACCTCCGATAAACAATGTTGGAGCTTTGATTTGCCGCAATGATTCATTGGTTAAAACGGGTAACACATCTGTTCGGGGTTTATAATTCTCTTTTACTAATGAAGCAAACTCCAGTGCTTTATTGTCAATAGTAAGTTTTCCATACACCATCCTGTTTAGTTTATTGAAACCCCAAGTACCCATCATTGATGTAATGATTATCCAAAAAATGGTTTTAAGCTTAACTTGTGTTATTCCTGCTGTTGCCATTAATACAAGCTTTTCAATCCGTTCGGGATGTTTAATTGAAAAATCCAACGCAATCCATCCACCAAGCGAACAAGCTATAATAGAAATACGATTTAATGCAAGTTTTTCAATTATTTCAGAAATCCAGCCAGAATAATTTCCATTTTTAAATTCAGGTCTGTTTTCTGAACTTTTTCCACACTCTCCAATTATATCAATTGCCAATACATGGTAAGTTTCTGAAAGTATCATTGCATCTCCAAGCCACATGGCAGAATTTGAACCTGAACCATGCAGAAATAATATTGTAGGAGATTCTTTTAAACCGCTTTCAATAATAAATGTATTACCAAATGTTGTTTCAAGAGTAATTTGTCTAAAAGGCTGATGCCATTGTGTCAACAATGTTTCATAATAACTTAAAACTTGTTTTTTCCCTTCATCTGATTTATAAATCAATGTCTTTGCCATATTGTAATTTTTTTAATTGGCAAAGTTCGGTGAGAAAAATTTAAGTTCTTTTGATATAGGTCACAAAATCACCCTTTTCTAATCCTGCTCAAGGTTTCTCTTGATACACCAATTATTGAAGCAATATAGCCTACTTGCGCCCGTTTAATAATTTCAGGAGCAATCAATTTCAGATACTCGTATTTCCCTTTTGCATCTCTTTGATTCAGAGCTTTTGTGTGTTTGTCTATATTTACAAATTCACGCTCCATTAAGTTATTAGAAAAAACTATAAATGGTGGATACTTAGCAAGCTTTTCACTGTTAACCTTTGTAATACCAATCGCTTCAGTATCTTCACATACTTGTAAATATTCATCTGAAGGAGTGTTTTGAGCATAACTTTGTAAAGAGGTAAATGTGTCATTTTCAGTATGAATCCAAGTGGTAATTTCCTTCCCGTTACATAAATGAAATTTTCGTACCATTCCACTTTTCAAAAACCAGATTTTATTGCAACGTTGTCCTGGTTCAAGAATAAACTGATTTTTCTTGAATGTCTCAATTTCAGCAAGATTTTCTAAAGCCGAAATTGCCTCTGAATCCAGTCTTACAAATCGTTCTATATAATCAATCAATTGTTGCATTTTCGGTTTTTCTTAGTATTGGGCACAACGGTTAGCGGTATGAAACGTTGGGGGTTTCGGAGCTACTTCACTATCAAGGTACAACAAACTTTGATGCGAGAGATGACGTTTGCATAACCACTTTAACCCCAATGTTTTATGACCGCGTGTTGGCACCAGTACATTTTTATAGGTCTCTCAATATATTCATAAAATCGTCAAATTCATCTGGTGTTTCGATAAAATGAATATCAACAACAATACCAATACGTTTAATAAAAATTCCAACTTCTTTAGCTAAACTGTTCAGATTTTCGTTTGATGCTAAAAAAATTTCAACTGATGCTTCATTGATTATTTTGCAAATCCAAAGACCATATTGGTTTTGAGATTCACTCAGAAAAAGAATAAAAGGGTCTGCTTCATCTTTACCTATTTGTCTAATTGCGAAATTAATTTTAATCATTTTAATACTGATTATTCCGGATAAATTGAGCCACCGTTCCGACTCAAATTGAGCCACCCATTTTGACGGTGGATTTGATCTGTAAATTTATTCTTTTTTTTCTGACTTTTTCTTTCTTAACGATTCTCCTTTTAACTCTATTCTGTGTGCATTTCCTGCCAATCTGTCCATTATTGCATCTGCCAACGTGGGTTCAGCAATAAAATCATACCATTTAACCACCGGGAGCTGTGAGGTAATTATGATTGATTTTTTACCGTACCTGTCTTCGAGTATCTGCAAAAGTGCCAGTCTTGATATATTGTCAAGAGGTGTTAGTCCGAAGTCATCAAAGATCAGTAAATGTGTTTTTTCTATCTGATTAAGCATTTTAATAAAGGTTCCATCAAGCTTGGATTGAGACACTTTCTCCAGGAAGCGGTTCATCCCAAAGTAAATGACACGGTACCCCAGCGAACAGGCTTGTCTTCCCAGGGCACAGGCCAGGTAGCTTTTTCCGCACCCCGTGGCGCCGGTGATAAGGATGTTTTCTGCCCGATCAATGAACAGTCCGTCAGCAAGCTTCATAAGCTGATCCGATGTTATGTTACGCGCTGCATTACAATAAACCTGCTCAAGGATTGCATTGTAACGAAGCTTGCTTTGCCTTAGATAAAGTTGTGTTTTCTGATTGACCCTATGTTGCAGTTCCGATTCTGCCATCCGTGCCACAAGCAGATCTCCGGATATCTGTTCATGAACAGGCACGGATATAGCCGCTTCGTAAGCCCGGACCATGCCATGGAGTTTTAGTTTTTTCAGTTGGTCGACTGTTGTTTGTACATTCATATTTTCTTGGTTTCATTATTAGTTATATGCTTCTGCTCCCCTGATGTTTTCATGCTTCGGGATAAAAAGAGTTAACCCATTGTCTGCAACCGGGATTTTGTCAAGATTGTTTTTGAGTATGTTATGGAGTATTTTGTAGTTGATCCTGCTGCCTACATTTGCACGCTTGCACGCTGCTTCAAGTCTGTCGTTTCCATATTTGTCGGCAAGCCTGAGAACCCCCAGACAACCATCGTAGGTCTGTTCGATAAATGCTTTTGCTCCCAGCATTTTATTAATTGCTATTTCGGTCTGCTGGCCGATTTTTGCCGCTCTGCTAATGAAGTCATCTTCGTTCCACCCTTTCTGCTGTTTGTATTTAAGGTGCGATTCCGGCATATGTTCCGAAAGGGTTGTGTATCCGTTACGGCGAAAGTCTCTTTTATGAACGGCTATACGCTTTAGATTATCAATGAACACCTCTACAACCTGTTCATCGTAGACAATAATTACATCCTGACCTATATATTGATGTGGCACACTATACTGGTGCCAGTCCTCTCCAAGGATCACATGATAATTTGGTTTGACCTTCGCTTTGGTACGGGATTTAAGCATAAATGGCTCAGCAGGCAGTTCTCTTAGTAAATGCTTCTCTTCACTCATAAACTTATCTCTGCGGCTTACACCCTGTTTGAACATCACCCGGTCATTAAACTCATCGAGAAGCTCCCGGACTCTTGCCCTAAGTTCCTCAAGGCTGTAAAATGTCTCATTGCGTATCCTTGCATTTATGCGTTGATACGACAGGTGAACGCTTTTTTCAACAGATGGCTTATCTTTTGGTTTTGCAGGTCTTGCAGCTTTCAGGGTGGTGTTGTAGTGAACGGACCATTGCTCAGCAAGAAGAGTAAATGACGGTTCATAGCGGTTTGTTTGTGTCACTATCTGCTTCATATTATCTGTCAGAGTCACCTTTGTTACACCCCCAAAGTACTCAACTGCACGGTTCATGGCGGGTACCAGATGCTCCAGCCTGGACGAAGCAAGAGGCTCTATATAACTAAAGGAACTATATGGCAGCGTAAATACAAGTACAGGACATTCTACTATCTCGCCGGTTAAACGATCAATATAGCTCGTCTTTTTACCTGCAAAATCGAACTCGGTCAGTTCCCCTGGCGTATAAGTATTATGGTAAACAGGACTCTTCTTCCGAACGTATCTTGACAACAGCTCGCAAAACTGAGAATAACGGTAACTTTCCGGCGCTGATTGACGGTATTCGTCCCACAGCAGTTCCCTGGTTACACCTGTTCTGTCAAGTTCTTTTACAAAATAATCAAGATGTTCATTAAGGTATTGTCGCCTGAGATCTGTTTCTTTAACCGTCACTTTCGCGTATACAAGCGAAGCCAGATCTGTGTCGGAATACTTTAACAACTCACCATAGCTCTTGCCCGATCCATGAAATCGCAACTCATAAGAATCGATGGTGTTACGGCTTGCCCCGGTCTGACGGCTCACCTCTCTCTTGCTGTGACCATCTGATAATAACTGTAATATCCTGCGTACTTGTAACATACTTTTTGTTTTGTTTGCCATGCTATTTGATTTTGCAACCAAGGTAACACAGCTATTTGTTACAAATCCGCCGTAAGGGTGGTGGCTCAGTTTGTGCCGGAATGTCAGTCCGGATAAGCTTTAAATGAAGTGGCTCAGTTTGCTCCGGAATAAGTGGCTCACTTTACTCCGGAATTACTGGCTCAGTTTACTCCGGAATGGGTGGCTCAATTTGGTCCGGATTATTCAA
>JAGVVH010000133.1:0-1490 GCA_019135895.1 Bacteroidota bacterium
ATGTCCGATAAGATACAGAATAGGATTGATTTTATCTTTATGGCTTAAATATAACCGGAAACAAGACCGGATCATTCCAACCGGAGAGAATCGCAAGCCGAACCATACCAACCAAACTATGATCCTAAACATGAGCAGACCACCTTATTATAAAAGAATGACCATTCGCTTATAACTCTATATTTTCATCAATGCCATATCTCACACAATAACATATGAATACTTGCTCATATGTTCATATAAGATTGTTAACCTCTTTTTCTCTTATAGGTTTACAATTAATTAGTATAGCACATTTACTTAAATATGTCGCACATTAAACATTTAATATTTTGTCAAGGCAATTTACTTTACGTAAATAATGCAAAGTAACCTTTGCATTTAAATTTACTTTCAAAATAAATCGAATCAATCTGAAATTTTTTTTGACTATAATTCTAAAAACCTTTACAAACGCCATTATATAGGGCATAAAAATATTTATAAAAAATATCTTAAAATACTTGACAAGTTAATCGGACGCTGATATACTGAGTACAAGAAATAAACGAAAGGAGCCAAACGCAATGGATGAAAGAATTTTAGTGGTACTTGGACAAGAGGATGGAGAAGAAATAGAATACGAAACCACAAGTATAATTGAAGCTAAAATCATAATGGAAGTATTAAAATCTCAAGGGGTACAAAACCTCATAATCCTAGAATACAATACAATCGAAAAAGTTTACCACATCATAAACGACTAATAATGAAAGAGAGGTAATGGAAATGAAGATCAGCGAAATTAGAGAGGCAATCAACCAGAAGAAAACACGCAGTGCATGGGACAAGGGAGTTAAGGAATACGCCTTGGAATTGGTGAAAGATTTAGACGAAGCAATAAGCGGCGGTTACTTTGATGAAAAAGATATGCAATCCCCAAACCTACTTAAAAGGCAATTGCTGAACGGCGCAGGCGACTGGACAGAATATAGTTATGGTGGATGCTCACTTATATATGATGAGGACATAGCGAAAAGATTATGCACTCCAAGCGAATTGAAGAAAACCCGCAACGGGGAACGCAGACCCAATGCCCGCGAAGAATGGCTTGACACACAAGCAAGAGCTTTACACCAGGCTGCAAACATGATTATTAGATTAGCGAAATAAGGAAAGGGAGGAATCAGCAATGGAAAACATCAAAAAATGGTTAAAAGAAAAAGGGATACTAACTATGACGGACCATATGTCACAGCGGAAACATGGAGGATGCAGGACGAAATATTTAGTAAAGTAAAAAGGCTTAAAAAGTTGGAATGTGAAACCAGGGGTTGCTTTACTGCTGTATTGATAATAGAAAAGGCCGACTCTGCAAAGTCAGCCTAATCTAAAAGGGATAAGGTATAATACCAACCACTTATATCTTATCCCATCCAAGTAAATAAGGAAAGGGGATAAGGCATGGAGGATTTATTATTAGCACTCAGCGTATGCGGTGTATATTGGAT
>JAGVVH010000133.1:1504-2279 GCA_019135895.1 Bacteroidota bacterium
GGATAAGGTATAATACCAACCACTTATATCTTATCCCATCCAAGTAAATAAGGAAAGGGGATAAGGCATGGAGGATTTATTATTAGCACTCAGCGTATGCGGTGTATATTGGATTATAGGCATTGGAGCGATAATAGCAGCGAGTTATCTGGCAAGTATAATTAAATTTTAGCGATTAAGAAAGGGAGGGAATTGTAATGGAAAAGCAACTAAGGGATTATGTCGAAGAATTACTAAAGGATTATGACAAGTTATATGACCTACTTTGGGGAATGATGGAAGAGGCATACACAACCAAAAACCAATACTTAGGGGAATACCGGCTAATGGTATGGGACGATGGCACTATTGACACACACTATATGGAGCGCAACCAATGGTATAGAGCAGAACAGGAAGGCACGGCATATTGTGTAGCAACGGTTGAGGAATGGAACAATGCAGATCATGATGATTGGGAAGAGCCGGAGGATGACCTTATTGATACCGCCAAGCGGATAATGACGGAATACAGAGAGCAAATAGATGATGAAATAAGACACATCATAGAGGAAGCTATTTGGAACTACGAACACCTAGATTAAAGCAAATAAGGCAGCCGGAGCCTTAATCCGGCGTTGTAAGTAAGGAAGGAGAATAGAAAATGAAGATAGATAATCTCAACCAAGTTATAAGGCAATGCAGGGAAAGTCATAGCAATGTACCATCAAAAATCAATGGACAACAAGCATGGATATTTATTGCACCTTGGGGCGCAGGAGTTAGGTACTACCCT
>JAGVVH010000467.1 GCA_019135895.1 Bacteroidota bacterium
AAATCCACTACTCACTGATTAAATAAAGAAAAGAAGAAAAATCGGTGGTGCTTTTTCAGAACGTCCAATGCATTTGCACTTTTCTCTTTTTTTTCTATTTTTGCCATTAAAATTGGCACTTTTTATATGAATTTTTGGGAACTCATTTTAATTTCGGTCGGGCTGGCTATGGATTGTTTTGCTGTTAGTTTTTCTGCCGGTGCTGCCCAAAAAGAACTTACCCTTAAAAACACACTTCTGCTGGCTTTCTTTTTTGGCTTATTTCAGGGACTAATGCCTCTTATAGGGTGGTTTTGGGGAGAAGCCTTCACAGAAAATATAAGCTACTTCGACCATTGGATTGCATTTTTCATTTTATTGATCATTGGCGGCAAGATGCTTCTTGAAGGAATTATACCAAATAAAAAGCAAAAAACAATTAATATTATGAAGCCGACAACTCTCTTGTTTTTATCTATTGCCACCAGTATTGATGCTTTAGCTGTTGGGTTCAGTTTTTCAATGCTTAGAAATTGTGTCAAATAATCAAAGCTTCCTATGCAGAAATTGCAGGTGGAATTATTCTTATTGCCATTGGAATAAAAATTTTAACCAGCCATTTACTTGCCTGATAAACATTTGTTTATCTCATAGATTTATTAATTAATCCTGACAATTTTTCATAATTTTATCTTTCATTATTATTGTATATAAAAAATTTATATTTTTGCCCCTGATTACTTGGTGATGAATTCTCTGTGAGGATTCATAAAAGGGAACCGGGTGAAAATCCCGGACAGTACCCGCTGCTGTAAGTTTCAATACGTTCTTTAGGCTTCCAATTGTCACTGTTGAATCAATCGATGGGAAGACGCTTAAAGAGAAACAAGTCAGAAAACCTGCCACTTAATCTTGTAAAAAAGCTTTCGGGAGAAGAGCTTGATACAGTTCGTAATAATTCCTGCCGTCTAATTATTCCGTTCTAATCAGATTTTTTTCCGAAACCAGAAAATGAACTGATAAAACGCACATAATAATGGAAAAAATCAAACTTATTGTTTTATTAATAATCATATCTGTCATTTACGGATGCACTCCCGAAAATCCAAAACCGGATCCGATTCCCGTTTCCAATAGCGATGCTATAGGTGCCTATGTTTTGTGTGAGGGTATTTTTAATATGAATAATAGTACGCTCGTTTATTATGATTTTAAAAGTGGAATAGTTTCCGATGATTTATTCTTAGAAGTCAATAATCGTGGATTGGGTGACACCGGAAATGACTTAAAACAATATGGCTCAAAACTCTATTGTGTTGTAAATATTTCCTCCCAAATTGAAGTGATGGATATAAATTCGGTTCAATCAATTAAACAAATTTCTTTGGGAAATCGTCAACCTCGGTATATTGCTTTTTTTGAAGATAAAGCTTATGTATCCTGCTATGACGGATCTGTAGTAAAGCTGGATACCACAACACTCGAAATTGAAGACATTGCCACTGCCGGTAGTAATCCCGAAGGTCTCTGTGTGGCAAACGGGAAATTATATGTGGCTAATTCGGGTGGACTTAATTATCCCAATTATGGAAATACAGTCTCTGTTTTTGATTTAACCACTTTTACCAAAATAAAAGATATTACTGTCGGAGTCAACCCATATTCAATCAAATCTGATTTTCAGGGAGATGTTTATCTAGTTTCAAGAGGTAATTACGGAAATATCCCATACTCTTTCCAACGAATTGATTCACAAATTGATGAGGTGGTTCAAAATTTTGATATGGAAGTATTGAATTTCACCATTTCAGGCAATTATGCCTATTTATACAATTATGATTATTCCTCTCAGACTTCCTGGATTAAAGTGATGGATATTACCACAGAAACAACCGTAAAGGAAAATCTTATCTCTGATGGTACCGATATTGATATTCCATACGGAATTGCAGTGAATCCGGTCAACGGTGATATCTATATTGCAGATGCCAACGATTTTGTAAGCAATGGAGATGTCTTTTGTTTTGACAAAAATGGCAATAAGAAATTCTCTTTTGAAGTGGGATTGAATCCAAATTCTCTGGTCATAAGAGTAAATAATCAAGCTAAACTACTATCATTTAATTAATTATATTATTATCAAAAATGAAAAAAAATATTTTAAGAAGAACATTACTATTAGCAAATATGATATTTTTATTTCAATTGTTTGTTTTTTCTCAATATGACGGAGCAGTTGGAACAACAGGGTGTCTGGCCATCGATAAAGACGACAGTCGTATTACTTCATGGGCAACAGGTTGCCAAGTGGTTCGGGGATGTCAGGATATTGCCATTCCGAATCATGGATTTGTTACTTTTGGCACGGTTCAAAATGTTCTGAACATGGCAAGTGAAGATGCAACTGATGCTATTAGTCTTGGAGATGGCGGTTGCGCTGTTCTAACTTTTGACCGCCCTATTATAAACGGTTCAGGGTATGATTTTGCTATATTTGAAAATTCCTTCAGTGACTTTTTCTTAGAACTTGCTTTTGTAGAAGTGAGCTCAGATGGTGAACGCTATGTTCGTTTTCCGACTGCATCCCTTACTAATTCAGACACACAGATCGGAACTTTCGCAACTCTGGATCCCACCAAACTTCACAATCTTGCTGGCAAATATCGTATCGGATGGGGAACTCCTTTTGACTTAGAGGAGTTACAAGACAGTTCAGATATTGATTTAATGAACATTCGTTTCATTAGAATTATTGATGTGGTGGGGTCAATCAACCCATCTTATGCAACTCATGATGCATCAGGAAATATTATCAACGACCCCTACCCCACTGATTTTTTTTCCGGAGGATTTGACCTGACCGGAGTAGCAGTAATTCACGGAGGAACGCCCTATGTTGTGAGTAACCTCAGCAGCTTCCTGACAACCTCCAACACAACTTTATTACCTGATGCCAATTCAGGGATTCCGGATTCCACCGGCATGATTTATTCATTTTTCGCTAGCGGAATTTTCAATTTCAATAATTCTTACTCTACTGCTTACGGAGGTTTCTATAATGACGGATTCGTCATCAGCAATATGCAGAACGACACTGCCCAGAATTATGATCACAGCGCAATTACGATAGGGGGAATGGGGGGGCCTGGAAGTACATATTTATCTGCTTACTATGCCGGATACGGAACAAATCGCTGTGTAATTGAGTTAAATGATTCTATCGCCCGTAAAATAGAAGGATTCTATATAACCAATTCCACCACTACAGTAATGTCTATGCAAAATGGCGACTTTCTCGCCAAGAAATTTGGAGGGGTAAATGGAACAGACCCCGACTGGTTTAAAATAACTGCAATTGGATATAATGAAGAGTCAGAAACCAATAGAACAGAATTCTATTTGGCCGATTTCAGGTCTACAGTTTCTTCTGAAGATTATATTGTGAATGATTGGCGATGGTTCAATCTTTTATCATTGGGTGAAATAACTAAAGTAGAATTTATACTTTCAAGCAGCGATAATAGTGATTATGGAATGAATACTCCGGCATATTTTTGTCTGGATATGATTACCGTTCAGGGCTCAAATGAAGACACCACCTCAATTGTAGAAATTGGCCTCCCTTTTTCAAAAGCTTATCCAAATCCATGTTCCGATATTGTCACCATTACCAATTGCAAAAACTCCTTACTGCAACTGTATAATTCTTTCGGACAAAAATTACACGAACAAACAGTGAGCGAAGAGTTTACAAGCATCAACATGACAAATTATCCCTCAGGACTATACATTGTTAGCATTCAAAATGGGGAAAACAAAAGGGGAATCAAAATTATCAAAAATTAAGAGATATTATCCCAATTTATTTTTAATCAAAGAAGTATAGCGTCTGCTCATCACAAAGGGTTCTTCAACACCTGTAAGATAGACTCTGAAACTGTTGTTGAACCAATCTTCCACTTTTTCGACAAAATTAAGATTGATAATAAAGGAACGATGAATGCGGACAAAGGTATTTTCAGGAAGGCGTTTTTCCCATTCAAGCATACTTTTATTGGTAAGTCCATGTTTCCCGTCTTTAGTTCTCACTTCAGAATAGTCACCGGAAGAGGTAATAACCACAATCTGGTCAATTTTGAGAAAAATATAATTTGATGAAAACTGCAAAAAAAGTCGATCATCCAAAGAAAGAGATTTTTCGGGTATTTTTAACATTTGTGGTTCCTCATGCACGCGTGAGATGGCATCAACAAGACGAGCCGGAGTTACCGGTTTTACCAAATAGTCAAGGGCATTAACCTCGAAAGCCCTAAGGGCATATTCATCGAAAGCAGTGACAAAAATAATATTAGGAGAATAGTTAAGCTTTGAAATCAAATCAAATCCCGATTGTCCTGGCATTTGAATATCCAAAAAAATCAAATCCGGCTTTTGAACCGATATCACAGCCATAGCTGAAGCAACACTATCGGCTTCTCCTATAACCTCAACCATTCCGATTTCATCCAGAAGAGTGTGCAGGGCTTTACGAGCAAGCCGTTCATCATCAACAATTAAAGTTTTTAAAGTTCTCTTAATATTCATAAGTTACTATTTTTTATCAGGGGGTGTAATCAAAATGGTAGCGACAACAAAATCTCCATTAGGTTCAATATGAAGATAAGAGCCTTTCCCAAAAGCTGACTCCAGACGATACTTGATGTTTTGAAGGCCAATACCTGTACTGTGTAAATTACTTTCATCCGAAGGATCAATCCACTTTCCGGAATTGGAGACAGTAATTTTAAGACTCTCCCCAATTACATGTGCCGAAATATTTAGTTTCAAAGGTAATACAGTTGAATTGCGACCGTATTTGATAGCATTTTCAACCAAAGGATGAATAATAAAACTTAAAACCGAATAGTCCATAGCTTTTTCTTCAATATCGTAAGTAATCTCCAGTTTATCTTCAAATCTTTTCTTTTCTATTGAAAGATAGAGTTTTGTTGCATCAATTTCTTGTCTTAATGGAACCATATTCATATTTCGGCTTTCAAGAGAATATCTGAGAAATTCGGCCAATTCACAAAGCATCTCTTTGGATTTCTTTTTATCTTCATCCATTAGGGCAGAAATTGAATTTAAAGAATTAAACAAAAAATGGGGGTTCAACTGATAACGCAACATCTGCAGTTGTGCCGTCTGAGCAGTGAAATTTGCCTTTTCAGCCTTTTGACGTTCAACATTCCATTCTCTCCAGTACTTAATGCCAAAATAGAGCCCGCTCCAGGCGAAAAATACAATAATATTGATGGATGAACTATAGATGGCTTTATATATTCCCATTGCCCGATTCTCTTCTATATATCCCATCGCCTGCTGGAAAAACAGGTCAAATGTCTGACTTAAGGCCGTCATCACTATTGAAGTTAGCAATATGGTTATGATGGTATCTCTAAGAGTGAAATAATGCTTGCCGACAAAACGATATATATATCGCATGGCAACAGTAATACAAAATGCAAAAGAATCACTTCCAATGAAAAGAATAAGTAATTTTATTGTTTCTTCAGAAGAGACAATACTGTCACCAATGAAAATATTGTAAAAGAAATATCTGATTATTCCGACAATTTCAAATAGGACCCATCCTGTTATCTGAAAGTGCCAAAAATTTAATTCCCTCTGTTTTATTAGTTTCTTCATATTAAATAATTATTCTTTTTCCAAAAAGAGCCTTGAACACAACTAGTTTTTAATGGAAAACTATTTGTGCAACAAAAATAATCAAATAAAAATATTTTCAAATAAAAATAAAAAAACTATTTCAAATTACTATTTGTCAGTACTTTAAAAAATGATCAATAGTATTAATCCAGTTAAAATGGGATGCCAGAAACCGCTTAAAGAAAAATGCAACCATTAGTCGAAAATTTCTTTTTTATTTTGAGAGATACCCTTTATTTTGCCACAACAAAAAAATAATAATATGAAAACACTATTTTTATCCATGCTGTTACTGGTGTCTTTTTCACTGTCAGCAAAAAAAACAGAAATTATTTCTCAAAATTGGGATAAATTCTATCAATTTAAAATTGATTCCAGAATTGAAATTCTATTAAACAACAATTTGAGTGAGCACAGACTGTTCAATTCGAATAAAGAATATAATTCAAATTCCTTCCCAAGTGCAAATGACATACAGAATAAGGGAGAAAATGATAAAAGTGTTTCTAAATCCATTTTGAAGTATTATATGATTTCATTTAATAAAAATGCTTGTCCTGAGTATTTCATACCTAGAGAATTTCATAAATATACTAACGTCAAATAGGAATTTGTCAAATGACAATTCAGACATAACTATTTTACATGACAATTACAATTAATTTTTAAACATAATTAACTTATCAAACAATGAGAAGAAATAAAAAAAACTGTAAAATTGCTGTTTGTTTTTTTACGACACTATTATTAGTTACAATCTCTTTTACAATGAACGGATTCGGTCAAACCACAACCCATGGCTTCAAACTTATAGAAAAGCGTTTTATTAAAGAAGTCAATTCTGAGTGTTACTATTACGAACACGTTAAAAGCGGTGCTAAGCTTTTAAAAATTGCAAACCAAGACGAAAATAAAACTTTTGCAATTGCATTCAAAACATTACCTAATTCCGATAATGGAGTAGCGCATATTATTGAACATTCCGTTTTAAACGGCTCAACCAATTTCCCGGTAAAAAGTCCCTTTGATATTTTATCAAAAGGTTCTTTGAATACTTTTCTTAATGCCATGACTTCCAGGGATGTAACTGAGTATCCTGTGGCCAGTCTGAATGACAAAGACTATTTCAATCTGATGCATGTATATTTGGATGCCGTATTAAATCCCCTTATCTATTCAGATCCACGCATATTAAAACAGGAAGGATGGCATTATGAACTCACCTCCAAAGAGGCTCCCCTGACTTACAAAGGTGTTGTTTATAACGAAATGAAAGGAGCTTTTTCCAATCCGCAACGACTACTTCTCTATTACAATCTGAAAAGCCTTTTCCCGAATAATGCTATCGGAAAAGAATCCGGAGGAGTTCCTGCTTCCATTGTAACCTTAACGCAAAAAGAGTTTACTGATTTTCATAAAAAATATTATCATCCAAGCAATTGCATTATCATGTTATACGGGAATGCCGACATGGACAAAGAACTTGCCTTTATTGACTCCTATTACCTGTCTAAATATTCAAGAGATAATTCACTGACAAATCTGGAAGATCAAAAGCCTTTCACAGCCATGCAACAGATGCATAATTATTATCCGATAGTGGAAGGAACTCCTATTGATAATCAGACTTTTATAACCCTAAATTTTGCTGCCGGCAGCAATACAGACTATGCTTTGGTATATGCATTAAATATTCTTTGTGAAGTTTTGGTAAATCAAGAATCTGCACCGGTAAAAAATGCTTTGTTGAAAGAAGGAATTGGGCAAGATGTGTCTGCATATCTTATAGATTTCAAACAAAACGCCCTCACCATAATGCTTCAGAATGCTAACCCTAAAGACCAAAATAAATTTAAAGAAATTGTTTTCAGAACACTAAAAGAAGAATTAAAAAAGGGAATTGATAAAAAAGAAATTGAAGCTGTTTTAAACAGAATGGAATTCAATATCAGAGAAGGAAGTGATGCTCAAAAAGGAATAACCTATTTCTCACAGATTAAACCTGGATGGATGTATGCAGGCAATCCATTTATGGGATTGGAATATGAAAAAATTTTGGAAACTTTGAAAAAAGGATTACAAAGTGACTATTATGAAACCCTTGTTAATCAATATATTCTTGATAATAAACATGCCTCCTTGGTTGTTTTGGAACCGAAACCGGGCATGGAAAATGAGGTGAATAGTGCTATTGAAAAAGAACTTCAACAATATAAATCTACTTTATCAGAGTCGCAAATAGAGAATTTAGTTAAAGAAACACAAGAACTGATTGCCTATCAAAATGAGGAAGACTCTCCCGAAGATTTGGCAAAAGTTCCGATGCTTTCTATCACCGACATAAATCCAAAAGCAACTTATTATCAATGTGACGAAAAAAAGATTGAAAACACTAAAGTGCTCCATTACAATGAGTTTGCAAACAACATCATTTATTCCAATCTCCTGTTCAATATGAAAACATTGCCCCAGGAGCTTATTCCATACGCATCTCTCTTATCGAATATTCTGGGTATTTTAAATACTCAAAACTATTCTTACGGAGAATTAAACCGAGAACTTAATAATCAGACTGGTAATTTCAGTACTTCATTAAGAACTTATCTGGAAAACAACGATGATGCTAAAATGCTGACATACTTTGATTTATCATCAAAAATATTAAATAATAAATGCGACAAGATGTTTGATCTGGCAATTGAAGTTTTGCTAAAATCTAACATATCCGATACCGCACGGTTAAAAGAAGTAATCATGCGCCATCTCGTAGAACTTGAGTCATTTGTTAATAACGGCTATGCAGTAGCAACATCAAGAGCAGCATCCTATTTTACCAATCAGGGAGTTTTTAAAGAATTGACATCAGGGTTGGACTACTATCGCTTTGTAAACGCATTGGGAAAAGATATTGACAAAAATATGCCCTTAATTGTTGAAAATCTGAAGGAAACCGCCAAGCTACTCTTTTCAAAAGAGAATATGATGGCTACTGTCACTTGCAGCAACCCTGATTATACAATTTATTCAACTTCTCTAAAATCGTTTATGGATAAATTACCTGCTGCAACGCCGGATTATCAAAAATGGACATTCCTTTTAAATAACAAAAATGAAGGAATCCAATCAGCATCTAAAGTACAGTATGTTATTTCCGGTTATGATTTTAAAAAACTCGGATATAACTGGGATGGGAAAATGAGAGTATTATCTCAAATTATCTCCACCGACTGGCTTAAGAATCAAATTCGGGTAATAGGAGGAGCTTACGGTGGATTCTGCAACTTTTCCCCAAATGGCACCGTAACTTTCAACTCCTACCGAGACCCGAATCTTGTAAACACTCTTGAAACCTATAAAAAAACCACTGCTTATCTATCTTCATTCAATGCTGACCAAGAAGCCATGACACGTTATATCATTGGAACAATTGCCAATTTAGATGTTCCTCAAACAACAGAGCAAAAAGGAATGGCCTCTTTTATTTATCACATGACTAATCGTTCTGAAGCAGATTTGCAAAAAGACCGCACTGCTATATTGAATACCACTGCAGCCGATATTCGTTCTTATGCAGGATTTGTAGATAACATTATCGGACAGGATTCCTACTGTGTTTATGGCAACAGCGACCAACTTTTAAAAGACAAGGCCGTATTTAAGAACATATTCAATATCAAAGAAAAATAATCATCAATAGTCTATTTGGTAAAGTATAAAGAAATGAAAAAGTTGATTATTAACTAAACAAGGATTTGAGGGACATTTCCCTTTTATCATAGTATTATTATTTTGGTTAAGCCACCTTTCATAATGGTGGCTTTTTAATCTTTTATTATCTTTAAAATCAACTTATTATCATCATTTTATAACAAAAATTTAAATTGAGTTTGAATAGAGAGTAGGCTAAGAATATGTTTGGTTTCCACCATTTGGATTTTTCATACTTTTGCAGCAGTTTAAAAAGGGAAGAAAAAGAGATGAAAATCAGGTTAATTTTTATAGGCAAACAAGAGTCGGATGTTTTTCATGAAGCACTGGAGCAATACATTAAAAAAATCAGATTTTATACTCCTTATGAAACCATAGCTATTCCTTACCTTAAAAATAGCAAGTCAATAACTTTTGAAGAACAGAAGAAAAGAGAAGGAGAACTGATTCTGAAAAAGATTGATCAGGGAGATTTTGTAATATTATTGGATGAACATGGGAAAGAGCACACCTCAGTAGGATTTTCAGAATTTATTCAGCAAAAGAACAACAGCGGCATTAAAAATCTTGTTTTCATCATTGGTGGAGCGTATGGTTTTTCAGATGACTTGCAAAAAAGGAAAAATTATGCTCTTTCTTTATCAAAAATGACTTTTCCTCATATAATGACACGACTTATTTTTGCAGAACAACTTTATCGTGCATTTACCATCCTAAAAAATGAGCCCTACCATCACGAATAAGATGGGTTTGGTTAAAAAAGTGTACTTTTGCTATCCCTTAACACAGACAAATAGATGACTCTGAATGAGAAAGTTATAGATAAATTGTGGACGAAAAATTTCGTATTTATTTGCATTGCAAATTTTATGTCAAGTTTTTCTTTTTATCTGTTAATGCCAACATTACCTTTTTATCTCATAGATAATCTGAACACCAATAATACAATGGTAGGATTTGTATTGTCTTGTTTCACCATTGCAGTATTATTTGTCAGACCTTTTTCGGGTTTTCTTGCTGATACTTTTTCACGAAGACCGATATATCTCATCGCCTACTTTTTATTTTCATCCATATTTGTAGGATATCTGCTTGCAGGCACTCTAACCCTATTCATCATGTTCAGGATCTTTCATGGATTTGCATTCGGAACTCTTTCTACCACAGGAAATACACTTGTCATTGACATAATGCCTGCATCGCGGCGAGGAGAAGGATTGGGTTATTATGGTGTAACCAGCAATTTGGCAATGGCTACCGGACCGATGGTAGGTCTTTTATTAAAAGACAATGTTGATTTTGATTGGATTTTTTTAAGTTCCATTTTTTCCGGTATAATTGGATTTTTCTTTGCATACCTTGTGAAAGCGCCTAAAAAATTTTGTCAAAAAAAATTACCCCTTTCTTTAGACCGATTTTTTTTAATAAAAGGTATTCCTGCAGGTATTGTATTTGCTTTTATTGCAGTACCATACGCCATAACAACTTCTTATATTGCTCTTTCAGCACAAGAATATGGGATGAAAACAAATAGCGGTATTTTCTTTTCAATTATGGCCGTTGGCATGATTCTCTCAAGAGTCACTTCCGGGAAAAGGGTAGATAAGGGGTATATAATTCAGGGTATTACCAAAGGAATTGCATTGAGCCTTTGCGGATTTATTGGAGAAGTTTTTCTTGAACCCACTTTTCTATGGGATCAGACAGTAGGAACGGTTTTGTTTTACGTTATTCCTATTTTTATCGGGTACGGCTATGGGACCATTTTCCCAGCCTTAAATTCTTTATTTTTAAATCTGGCTCATAACAACCGAAGGGCTACTGCAAATTCGACCTATCTTACAAGCTGGGACGTTGGCATGGGTGCAGGTGTTTATTTAGGAGGCTATTTATCAGAGATACGAGGTTTTTCTTTTTCCTATTTAGCAGGAGCTTTGCTGGCACTTCTTTCCTTTGGAATATTTGTAAGAATAGTCATTCCACATTTCAACAAAAACAAGCTCAGGTAAATTATAATTTCATGTTATCTCAAACTTCAATTATATAAAATATTTTTATTCAAATAAATATAAAAAAAACAAGTAGATTATTGATGTATGACAAATTTTTGTATTTTTGCTCACTTTAATATGAAAAAATAATTTTAAACATAATCATTATGAAAAAAGCTATCCTTTTAATTTTCTTTCTTTCACTCGTAGCATTTACTTTTTCTACCAATATTGTGCCTTCAGATGACGCTCAAAGAGTTGCCAAAAATTTCATTTCAGAAAGAAGTGGCAATTATTCATTAACTGAATCTGATTTTACTTTACAATATACAGAAACAGATGCAAACGGGGAGGCGGTATATTATCGTTTCAAAATTGGGAACAAGGGATTTATTATTATCTCTGCTACGAATTTGGTTACCCCTGTTTTGGCATATTCATTGGAATCAGATTATTACGGTCATAGTTCTACCGAATATATTACGAGAAGATACAAAAGCCAAATTGAATATGTAAAAACTCACCCTACAGAAGCTATTCCGACGACTCAAATGTGGAAACATTATGGTGCTGAAAATTTTGTTGCTTCATCAAGAAAATTCCTGAATGCAGTAGAGCCATTGGTTACCACAACTTGGGATCAGATTCAATACTATAATAACTATTGCCCTTACAATTCGGAATCTGAATTAGATTACAGAGTTCCCGTTGGTTGTGTTGCTCTGACCATGACCAATCTCATGAATTATTACCGTTATCCTTCCTCCGGAGTAGGTGGCGTTTCATACGTTCCAAGAGATTATGATGATGAAACCGGACAATTGCTTTATACTTATCCACGGCAGACTGTTAATTTTAGTGATCATAATTACAATTACGATGCTATGACCAATAGTTTAAACACCTATCAAGGTGAGTTTGCAAAATTAGTATATCATTCCGGTGTTTCAGTACAAATGGGTTATGGTGTTGATGGTTCCGGTGCTCAGAGTGCAGAAGCACTCAATGCTCTAAAAACTTATTGGAAATATTCATTAAAGGGAGCCTTAAAATCTATATCAGAAGCTGCAACATATGGTGCCTGGGCAATTATTCTTAAGTCAGAACTTAATGCTCACCGTCCGGTTTATTATTCGGGAAATAGTAACCAAGGTGGTGGTCACGCTTGGATAATGGACGGATATATTGATGTTGATTATTCTACTACCTATTTCCACGTTAATTGGGGATGGAGTGGTTATGACAATGGTTTCTTCCTTATAGATAATCTAAATACTTCAACAACAGGAGAATACAGCAATGATGAACAAATTTTTGTTGATGCTTATCCTGCCGATTCGCTTGCCATTGTAAAACCTGACTCAAGTTATACAAGAAATACTGCTTCCATTGGAAGTATTTGTGATGGTGCAGGAAACGTTAAATATGCCAACAACTCATACCGTCAATGGATGATTGCAGCTCCTAATGCAGGGACCTATACTTTTACCTTCTCAAAAATTAAAACAGAAGAAAATCACGATTATATTACAATTTATAATGGTCCAACTGTTGCCTCCGGAATAAAAGCCAGATATTCAGGAAATTACCTAATGCCTGCCTGTACAGATTATTCAGGTGCTACAGGGAGTTATCATGCAGATTACACCGGAACAGCACTCCCATCCTCTGTAACTGTTAATGCAGATAGTGTCTTAGTGGTTTTTGAATCAGATAATAACGATATCAACGACTATGGTTTTCTTATCAACTATACCACCTCTTTCTCCTCCAACCCGACCTGTGCTTCTATGACCATGCTAAATACTCAATCTCATTATGTTATTAGTGACAAACAATCCGGCGATGAAGGAAATTATCGTGCTCAAACCTATTGTCAATGGAAACTTCAACCTACTTTTATCCAAGGTTTTGCTTTTGCTTTCACAAAATTTGAACTCAAAGCCGGTGATTTTGTAGATGTTTTTGACAATACTATCACTTCTAAGCCTGAATTATTATGGAGATTTGATATCAATAATTTTCCAGCAAATGTTTATAATACAAGCTGTACCAAATTATTGGTTAAGTTTGTTTCTGATAACTGGATAGAGGGCGATGGCTTTGAACTTGAATATTACACTATTTTAGGTATTGATAATCAAAGCGGTATTAGTGATATTACACTTTACCCCAATCCATCTTCAAACAACATATATATTGATTTGACATCAGAAGAAGCCGGAGATATTCAGTTTAGAATTTTTGATATGACCGGGAAATTGATTCAACAGGAAACTGTTAGCCATAATGGAGGAAGTCTTCATTATCAGACTAGCGTAAATGATCTTGCAAAGGGTATCTATATTATGCGTATTCAAACAACTAAGGGAGAATCTATTCGCAAATTCATTGTTGAATAATATTGCTTGTATTTATTTTATAAGGCGGGAAAATTTATTCCCGCTTTTTTTATTGTATATTAAAATTAATGTATTTTTGTTGAAATTAAATGTAAAACATTATGCTAGTTATTGGTATTGCGGGTGGTTCCGGATCAGGCAAAACTTCTGTTGTCAATAAAATTATTAAAAGTCTCCCCAAAGATAAAGTCAGTGTTTTATCACAAGACGCTTATTACAAAGACAATGGCGATTTGACACAGGAAGAGCGGGACAAAATCAATTTCGATCATCCTTCTTCCATAGAATTTTCACTTTTAATTAAAGATATTGAATCCCTTGTATCCGGGAAATCGATTCAGATGCCTACATATTCTTACATTACCTGTCGGCGGGGCAAAGAGACCATTCCGGTAATGCCCTGTGAAGTCTTAATTGTAGAGGGAATATTAATATTTACTGAGAAAAAATTACGGGATTTACTTGATCTCAAAGTCTTTGTCGATACTGATTCTGATGACCGCATCATCAGGATTATTCAAAGGGACGTTAATGAACGCGGACGGGGATTGGATAAATCAATTCGTCATTACGAAACATTTGTAAAGCCCATGCATGTCACTTTTATTGAACCTACAAAACAATTTGCCGATATTATCATTCCGGTTGGTGGGCATAATGATAAAGGAATTGACATAGTGACTTCAAAAATTAAACAGACAATAGGAATCTCCTCAACCCATTAAGTTTTTTGTTTTTCTTTTTTGGCTGCAGGGAAAAGAACATTATTCAATATCAATCGATATCCCGGAGAATTAGGAAAAAGATTTAAATCGGTAGGTTGGTCATTAACAAAATGCTGATAATCTTCAGGATCGTGTCCTGAATAAAAGGTCCAGGTTCCCTTACCGTACTCTCCGTGAATATAGCGCGCCTCATCAAAGATTTTAGTTTCACCCATAACCAACACATAGGGCTTTAGTTTACTTTTTTTGAATGCCGTAGTTTGCCCCATAAATCCCGGAATGACAGATTGGTGATTCTGACATAGCATAGTAGGCACAGGGTCCCATTTAGCTGAAAAATCAAAAAGGGTAAAATAGTCGTTTTTCTTATTTTTTATGTGAATAGTAGGATCAATATCAATATCAGAAATTTCATACTCATAGGGATTCAGACTTATTTTAAAATCAGTGAAAGCAAAAGTATTATTATAATTTAATTTTGACTGTGCATCAGCATCTATAGGGTCTCCATCAAACATAGAAGCACAAATATCAACCCCATCAGCAGCCAACGCCACATCATAGCTATCAGGGCCGGAACACATGGCGAAAAGGTATCCTCCACCTGCCACAAAATCTCTAATCCCTTTTGCAACTGCCAATTTTAATTCAGAAACTTTGGAAAATCCTAATTTTGCAGCCATTGTTTCGTTTTCCTTAACATCATTTATATACCAAATAGCATTTTTATAACTACCCCAAAATTTTCCATACTGACCTGTAAAATCCTCATGATGAAGGTGTAGCCAATCATATTTAGGGAGCATCCCGGTAACAACTTCTTCATCATAAATTATATCATACGGAATTTCAGCATAAGTAAGGACCAGTGTTACCGCATCATCCCAAGGCAATTTATTTTTTGGAGAATATACTGCAATTTTAGGGACTTTTGTTAACCTTATTTCATTCATATTATTTTCAAGAGAGGCAATTTCCTGCAAGATAACAGAAGCCTGAACATCAGCAATCACCTGAAATGAAACATCTCTTATAACACATTCATCTTCAATGAGTGAGTTATAAGGTAACATGAAACTACCTCCCTGATAATTAAGCAACCAGCTCACATCGACTCCTTTACTTACTGAAAAATAGGCAATTCCATAAGCTTTAAGATGATTTTTTTGAGATAAATCCATCGGAATAAAAATATAAGAAGAGAAGGCTGTCGTTGAAAGCAATATCAGCAGAAATAGAAAAATAATACGTTTAAAAAAAGGCTTCATTATAAATTTATTTTGAGAAAATTGCAGCAACAGCAATAGAATAAAGTTTAGTCTTAGAACTGTCTCCTCTTGAAGAAAGCACACAAGGCACCTTAGCTCCGGCAAGAATAGCTCCTACTTCAGCATGATTAAATTTGGTACAACATTTATAGAATACATTTCCACTTTCGATATTAGGAAATAGCAAACAATCGGCATCTCCGACAACAGCTCCCGAAAAACGTTTAATTTTAGCAGTCTCTTCGTCCAATGCTAAATCTAGAGAAAGCGGGCCTTCAATCAAGGCATCTCCGAACTGACTTCTTTCACCCATTTTAGCAATAATAGCAGCATCCACACAAGCCTGCATGCCGGGAGAAATTTGCTCCGTTGCAGCAATAATGGCTACTTTGGGAATATCTATTCCGATAGACTTAGCAGTTTTCAACAAATAGGATAAAATTGAAATTTTTTGTTTTAAATCGGGAGCGGGAATAATAGCACAGTCGCTAACTATCAGCAATTTATGATATTCCGGATTTTCAATAACTGCAATATGAGAAAGCAATGTGTTAGGGGGGCAAAGTCCGTGCTCCTTATGCAGTATTGCCTTCATGTACTTATCTGTTGACAACAAACCCTTCATAAGAATATCACCTTCTCCTTGATTTATCAAGTCACATGCTTTTGTGGCAGCTTTAACATCGTTAGATTCCTGTACAATTCTAAATTTGGAACTGTCAATCTGCAAATCATGGCACACCTGATTAATGGTTTCTTCATCTCCCACCAAAGTTGCTTCCACAATACCCATATCAACAGCAGCATTCACTGCCTCAATAGTATGTTCATCATTTGCATAAGCAGCAACCAATCTTTTTTTCGGTTTGGTAGTAACTAATTCAACTACCTGATTTAATGTTTTTATATTCATTGTATTATAATTTATTTTTATTTTGAATAATAATCAAAAACTTCCAATAATGTTTTGGTACAAACAGGACAAAATTTATTATAAACAGCGTCTTTCATGGAACAGGATCTGAAAGGGCGATATACTCCATCCGCTACATAGCCACCACCTTCAAAAACACCCAAGACATTATCATATTCAATACTATCAGGAGTTGGGACAGGGGTTGAAGGTGCCATCATATTTTTCCACTTAGCATCAAAATTAACCAGAGTAGTTAAATTTGGGTCAGTCGGTTCAATTCCTTCAGGATAAAAATCTCTGACAGAAACCTCTGAAGTATAATATTCATCCCCAAGGCCTCCTATAGTATGCCCCAATTCATGCACAATGACATAAGCAGATCTTTCATGAATATTATTTACTGTACAATAAAAATTATAAATACCACCTCCGCCATATTTAGCAGAATTACAAATCACAACAATTATATCGTAGGGTGCATCATCAGCGATTTCATTCATCTTCCATACATTCAAACACATCAGATATCGATCTAAATCCAATGAGTTGTAACTAGAATTCAGCAAAGTTTTTTTAGTAATATTTTCATTGGGATTGGTAATTCCTGATTCTTGGGAAAAACCTTGAATAGCTCTTATATTAACTCTTTTTTTATTTTCGGAATAGGGCGAACAATTCAAAACATAATCGGCAAAACGTTTCATGTCATTTTTAAGCATTTTTTTGTCACTCAGGGAATATCCATCAGGAATAAAAAGTATATCAAGACAATTTTCAGGTTTTCCACCAATATGAAGATTCAATACTCCAAACTCCTTATTAAAAGGAATATACTTTTCATTCTGGGGATTATAATAACCCTCAAAAAGATGAGTAGCTACTTTTTTTCTTGAATAAGAAGTAAAAGAAAATCTCACACAATTTTTAGGAAAAGGCATAGATACGCACTCTTCAAAAGAGCCAATTTCCTTCTCGGCTCTTTCTGTAGTTCTGTATTCATCAAAAAGAGTAGAATAGCTACGACTAAAAATTAATTGGTTAGAAACGGAATCAAAGACTTCAAAAAGAATATTTCCGTAGTGATTGGGTTCATTTAAAAAAGAGCGGGTTCCATTCCATTCACCTCCGGCATAAAAATCCTTAATTTCAATTTTTTCAATATCGTTTTTCCCAATATGCGAATAATTGATTCTGAGTGTTTTGTTTTCAAAATATTGATCAAAGCATTGTGCTTGAAGCATCCCTGACAAAAAAAGAAAAGAAAGAAAGAAAATTATCTTTTTCATTATTATTAATTGAATTGGTTGATTTTATATAAAATAGCAGATTCTTTAAAATATACATCTTTACGGTACTGAACATCCCCGTTTTTACCCAAGAAACAAGTAAAATATTCCAAATAAACCGGCATTTTATTTTGCATTTGGATATAAGTAGGTCTTAATTCTTGATAAAATAGCTTATCTTGTTCACTTAATTCTTCATAGTATTTTTTCTCATTCTCAAGTTTCTCTTTAAGAAATTTTTCTCCTTCTTCGGTAGATGGAATATCTCCCAAAATAATTTTCACCTGTTCCAATTGCTCTTCATCATATTCATTATAGTCAAAAATCTGAAGTCCTAAATCAAGAGGGTTTTCAACTCTGACACAACCATGTGTAATGGCACGATTAGCCTTCTTAAAGGCACTTTTTAATGGAGTATCGTGAAGATAAACCGATTCGCTGTTTGGAAAATTAAATTTAATAATCCCCAAAGAATTATGTTTGCCCGAAGTCTGAACAAGTCGATAGGGAATTCTATTGAGATTAATTTTGGACCATTTTATAGAATCCGGACTTACCGGTTTCTTAGTCAGTATATCGATAACAAACATTTTTTCCTTGTTCAAAAATTGATTGCTATTTTTTACCAGTTTAGAATAATATTCTCCTTTTAAAATGCTTTCGGGAACAAACCACTGTGGATTAAGAACAATTTGGTCAATTTCACCATATAGCATAGGGGACTCGGTTTTATAGGAACGAATAATTCCATCAACAGTGCGGGATTTAACTGAATCAATTTTAGAAAGCGTTTCCCCGCAACAAATTTTCATACCTAAAACAGATTCTTGATTTCGAATTACTTGTAAAGAGAAGTCGGCAAGGTTAACGGCAATATAAGAAGTATCTTTCGGGGGGATCACTTTCCATCGATAACGTTCCAAATTTGCAGTAAGTTTATCTGTATAATATTGAAAATCACGATTCAGTGCCCTAATTGTTTCAACATCCAATAGATTTTTTTCTTCAATAGCGTTATTTGCTCTGAAACGGTTAATAGCTGAAAGCAAAATAGCATTCAAAGTATCCGATAATTTATAATTAGCTTGAAGTTCACCGGTAAGTTGCAATCTCTGACCAACAAGAATCAAAGCTTTGTTCACTTTTCCAGAATCAACAGAAATCTCAGGAATTTTTTTTAACCCGACTTCTTTAATTTTCAGATATTTCTTCAGTTCTTTTTGCAGCGCTTTATAGTGTTTATTAGTAGGTTGAATAGAATAAAGGTATTCTGAAAGAGTATCAGAAGCCCAAAGAGATTTTAAAACAGAAGAAGGATCTGCAGATTTAGATTTATACAGCCATTTTCCTCCATTAACTTCATACGGATCGCATATTCCATATTGGATAACCGAAGAATACTTTACATAAGCTTTAGTAAGTAGCACTTCAAGCCTAAAAAGAGATTCATAAAGATCTTTTTCATTTTTATATTGTAAAGATTTAATCTTTTCTATATCATTTACAATAGAAGAATAAAAAAATATTTCTTTAGGCAGACCATGATAGCGAACGTTATCAAGATAAGAGATCATGAGAGCAATTTGATTTTCTTGATAACCTTCAACTGTCCAAAGTGGTCTAAATTTATTGTTTTTATAAAACTCTTTGATTTGATTGAAATATTGAAAATCGACAACATTCAACTCTTTTAAATGAGTTTTAAAATAGTGATAATAATTTTCCTGAGAAAAAAAAGTGTAATTTTCAAACCAATGAGGAGTCTCTTCAATTTCTTTTTTAGTAAAATTACAAGAGCTGAGAAAAAAAATCACAGAAAACAATACAAGAATAATGCTAAATAAATATTTTTTGATCATTCCTGTAATAGTAAGTTTCATAATAATAAAGCAAACATTGTATTAAACGCCCTATTTTCTAAAGGTTTTCAAGAAAACGCATCAGGAATGGTTTTCACGGAAAATTTCCAATCTATTCTTCAGAGCAGGAAATTGATTTCTATTTACAAGCGAAACACAGGCACGTAAACCCTCGGTATGTTCACTCCCGGTAATGACGAGTGAAATTGCACTAATTCCATAGTAGAGAAGTTCTTTAAGAAGTTCTTCCCCATCTAGTCCGGGATATGAGATAGTAAAATAAAAACCATCAGCCAAAGCTTTCTTGTCATCTTTATCATACACGATAACGAAACCATTATCGGTAAACATTTTTTTCATGATGGCTGCTTTTTCAGCATATTCTTTTACATCGTCCAAATAATTATAGGTTCCGTCATTACAAGCTTTCAGAATAGCTGCAAGTGCATATTGTGCAGAATGTGAAGTACCTGAACTAATTGCATAAACGGCTCCATAAATGATTGCCCGTCCCAGGTGATCGGTACCAAAGTAGGGGATTAAATCAGGGAAACGGCTTTCACACAATTTGTCGGAAAGAACCAACACTCCCATTCGCTCTCCGGCATAGCTAAAGGCTTTAGAACTGGAAATAAGCAAAGCATAATTGTCAGTATATTTTCCCACACTTGGTTGAAAAGGTGGTTGACCCGGAACAGAAATATCATTTCTGAAATCCATTCCGAAATAGGCCAAATCTTCAAAAATGATAACGTCGTATTGGTTGGCTAATTCTCCGATTATTTTTAATTCTTCTTGCGTAAGGCAAATCCAAGACGGATTGTTAGGATTAGAATAAATAATAGTATGAATATTACCTTTTTTCAAATAGCTTTCCAGTTTTCCTCTTAATTTTTCCTGACGATAATTATAAACGTCAAAAGTTTCATATTTCAATCCCAAAACACGGTGTTGTTGTTTTTGAACCGGGAAACCGGGATCAATAAAGAGTGTAGTATCTCTTTCTTTCCTTGCTCTTCCAAAAGTCATAAAACCAGCCATTCCCCCCATCATAGATCCCACAGTCGGGATGCAGGACGATGGAGAAACGTCAAGGTCAATAAAATTTTTCACAAATCGAGACATTTCAATTTTAAGTTCAGGAATCCCTTCAATGTCAGGGTAAAGAGCAGCAACACCATTGTTTAGTGCATTAATCTGAGCTTCAATACCAATTTGACAGGCGGGCAAACCGGGAATTCCCATTTCCATCCTGATAAATTTTTCGCCACTTGCTTTTTCAATATCATTGATGAGTTTTTTCACTTCTCTGATGGAAGCTGTTTCAATTTTTTTAATGGTGCTTTCACTCAGAATTTTGTTGACAATGTCGTAAGGTATAGGGGTATTTTTCACGATAATAATAAGGTTTATAATATTTTAAAAAAAAGAATTGCCGAAAATTTATTTTGCAAATATAATAAATTAATACATATAGATTGCATATTAAACGTGTGAAAAAACAAAGTACAAGAGATAAAAAAAAGGAGATTTCAACAATCTCCTTTTTTATCTAGAAATGCAAATTTTATCTTCTACCTGTTTTAACCGGTTTTTCAGGAGCGGTTGCCGGAGCAGTAGCTTCAACTTCAACTTTTTTTGTTGCAACAGTAACTTTTCCATCTTTTGCATCAACTTTAACAGCTTTTGGAGCTTCAGGAGTAGGTGCTGGTTTTGAAACAGCAGGTTTTGTCTCAGGAGCAGGAGTAGCAACTGCTACAGGAGGAACTGAATCAACAACTGCTTCAACAGCGGTTGAGTCAACAGGAGTAACTTCAGCAGGTTGTTCTTTTTTATTGCCACAAGCAACAAATAAGCCGGCAGCTAATAATACTAAAAATAATTTTTTCATAATTAATTTGATTTAAGGTGTTTATTATTAAAATTAATTGCGGGTATAAGTAAGAGTAAATGTATACTCTCTTTGTTCCTTTGCCGGATTAGCATCATCTTCAATAAAAGTATAATTGATTTTCAGTGTATTTTTATCTAAGGTAACGATATCAACAGTTTCAACAGCTTCATCATAGAAAAAGGGAATTTGCATATTCAATTTTGTTTCATCTTCATTGAATGACCAAACACCGATGGCAGTCGTTTCGGTATAGCCATCTTCACATAAATCATTTTTCGGATCCAGGGTTTGAGAACCATCTTCCTTAAAATAAATAATATCGTCTAATTCACAATCATACAAATAACCATCAAAAAGACTGGAAATTGAATTGCCGTTTAACAGTTCATAATCAGGTTGACTGGTTGCAGCAGTAAGCGTCCAACCCTTACTGGTAGTAAGATAAGATGTATTGGATTCATCTTTACAGGAAGATAAACCCACTACCAATACCACACAAAATGCAATAAAAAAAATGTTCTTTTTCATAATAATCGAATTTAAATTAATAATCATAATTTATCATTGCAAAATTACTAAAAAAAGATTTGCAAAATTGAAGGAAATCATAAATATTGTTAATGTGATTTTTTTGATTATTAAGAACATTAAACTCATTTATTATTTGAACAAAATCAGAAAATAGAAAAAAATAGAAAAAAATAAATTTATAAGAAAAAAAATTGTAATTTTACACGCTCAAAAAAAGGAGAGGAGAGATGGCCGAGTGGTCGAAGGCGCACGCCTGGAAAGTGTGTAAACGCCGAAAGCGTTTCAAGGGTTCGAATCCCTTTCTCTCCGCGAGTTTAAATGGTTTAAATTCAGATAAATAAATAAAGTCAAAACAAAAAAAACAATTCATTAATTTAAAATCAGTAAAGTAATTATGAAAAAACTAATCGCTTTATTTACCGTGATAGGATTCTTAACCTTCGGTAATACAAATGCAACGTTTGCACAAAAAGAACAAAAAGCCGACAATGCAACCAAAAC
>JAGVVH010000404.1 GCA_019135895.1 Bacteroidota bacterium
TATTGGTAACTTCTTTTGTGAACCAAAATTTGCCGTTCCCGATACCCAGAAAAATAACGATCGTTTTTATGGTCTGATGGGGAAATATTTTATTTCCTGCTTCAAAGAATATTAACCAGAAAATTATTTTGAACCATGAAAACAGACACTAAAACATTTATAAAAAAGGCTTTTACCGTTAGAAAAAAATTGATAGCTCAGAAAAAAAGCTATATTGATAACGCTTTTGCCTCTCAGTTTATCAAAAACTTTAACTACTGGGTTTCAGAAAAAAACGATATTTCGGCGATAGTGATTCGACACAGGGAAAGTATTTTATATATTATCCCAAGAAATTTTGTAAAAAAGTTTAATGAAATCTATTCATACATCTTAAAAAACAATTAACAATATTAACCAATTAAATCATAAAAAATGAAAACACAAGGTAAACTTTCAGTTGAGGGGTGCAATAATGCATGGGAAGAAACAAAACAGCTAAAAAACATAGCAAAAAAGTCTGCTAAAATTCAAAATCAAATAGAAAAAACAAACGAGATACTTATTGTCCCGATAAAAAAAGGTGTTGTATTTGTTACAAAAAGCAAATACGAAAAAAACAAAGAGTTTTATAATGAAATGGCCATTGGAAAAATAAGGATGAAAAAATAAATTACTTATTGGGTTGTGCATAACGTTTTGCGCTATAATTTAGTACGGGATTTTGAAACGCTTTCCTGTCGAGCAACTGAGAAGTAAAATTAGAGAGCGAATAACAGCAATGCAACACGCCCGCAATTGTCTGTTATACATTGTTATTGGGCGTTTTTATTCTAAACAAAAATGAGAAAATTAATTTGTCATGCTGAATTCATTGTTGGTGAAAAACTAACTACAAAAGAAGGTGAAAGACTTTTAGATAAAGGATTTGACCACGCACTAGCTTACATGGTCGATGGCCTTGATTTGCAGTTAGACAGCGATATGATATATTTTACTGAAGAACAAGATGGAAAAGGTCAAGATTAAAACCGCCGTAGATAGCGGTAAGAAAACAAAAGATGGGAATCCTATGATTTCTATCGAACTTGAAGATGGGCGAAAATGTACTGCATATACAGCTGATGCAATTAATTGGACTGGTGAAATGGAATTGGAAATTAGACCAGGGCAAAAGATAAACGACGTGCAGTATTATAATCTTTTCATATCTCAGCCAAGAATGAAAAATCAATTCCCTCAAAGAGATTATACATTTGAAAAGAGAAACGCATCATTACAGAGAGCCATAGAAACGGCGGCACTTACGAGCAAAGCTACCAATTCAAAAGAAATACTATCAGTTACAGAAAAGTACTTTCAATATCTCAATGCGCGATGAGCTTCATTAAATGCCCATATAACGGAAAGCTATATACAGGTTGGGAGCATGAAAAACAAAACTGTCTGAAAAGCACGGACACCCAAATGGCTGTATAGTGGTGGTTAGCAATTGGTTTTTATTTTTCTGAAAAATAATTCAATCTTTTTTTTGGAATATGTATTGCATATTCAAAAAGTATTTGGATCTTTGAAGTGTTGTTAATGTTGACAACGCAAAAACAGAATAAAATGACAACTTTTAAACAAGCAGAAGAAACATTAAAAAGCGCAGGTTTTTCATGTTCTATTTTAGATCGAAACTGTTCAGTTTTCAAAACAGCTACAAAAATAGCTTATGTATATTTCTTAGGTTTAGGTAAAGGTTTTGAAACTACGATTTATGACATCATTGCAGAAGCTTAAAAAAAGGCTTGAAAAAATAGAAAAAGAACTTGACACTTGCAGAACTTCGGTTCTGCAAGATGGTTGGCAAACTCAACGATTTGCAAAGAAAAGCCGCAAATGGGATATTTTAGCACAAAGAAAAATGCAGTTAATACAACAGATAGAAGATGAAAAAAGGAAACTATAAGCACATTTTGTTTGCTGCTTATTTGCAAGGCAAAAGAGACCAAATATATTGGCCAACAAAATGGGAGGAATTACAGCCCATTGGGAAATATAGAATAATGAAACAGTTTTTTACTTGGATAAAACAAAATGGAATCGGATAAAAAAGAAACTCGGGGCGGGGCGCGGTTAAATGCCGGCCCCAAATTAAAATATGGAGAACCAACAAAACAAATTGTTTTCCGTTGTCCGAAATCTAAAGTCGAAGAACTAAAAACACTTATCCGCTCAAAACTATCTGAGTGGAAAGAAAATGCAATTAACAATGAAACTTCTGTTTGTCCAAAATGTGGTTCAGAAGATGTTCTTTGGACTTGCTATTGCAACAAGTGTAATGAGTGTATGTAATCAAACTAATTGCTAACGGACGGAACTATATGCAGGGCTGGATTTAGGAGCGGCACACTGTCGAGCCGATACATAGCCGATGCGAGTTGTAAAGAAACACTTTACAACTGAAGCCAGACTTGACATATAGTTGTTGTTATAGGTTGTTTTCAATTATTAATCATTTAAAAGTCAAAATAATATGAGTAAAAAACTTGAAATATTAAAACAATCATTGGCGAAAAAAGAACAACAACTAAACGCCAAATTTGACCAACATTTTGCAACCGTTAAACAAGCTAACGGGCAACCACTTAACGACAAGAGAAATGGACAAGCCACTTTGAATAAATGGGAACGACAAAATGAAGGTATTAGAACTATGCAAAAAAGCATTGAAGCAACTAAACAGGCTATTGAAATTGAAGAATATAAAATAAAAGGAGTTGAACACGCAAACACTTTTATTCCTGTCGAAATTCAAAAACTTGTTGAAACCGGTGAGCTAATACAATGGAGAAAACACCCGCATACTTTCTTTGTTCCGGGTGTTGATAAAGCTCGAATTGTCTGGGACGAAAAGCGCAAAGTCGTTGCTCATAAATTTGTCAGCGCAATAACCGTACAAGAACAGCGCACAAAATTTGTCAGGATATTTAATCCGCTCGGTGCTGTTTTAAATAACCTATAACGTTTGACGGTATAAAATCGGTTGGGCTGCGATGCTATGACCTATCAAAATACCACAACGTTGCAACGGGCTGAAACGCTCGAATAACCACGAACACCCAACTGTTTTATACCGTGTGTTAGTTGCAGCTTTTTATTTGATTATTAATATTTTAAAACATAAAAACAATGGAAAAAGTAGTTAAAAATGGTAAAGTAGCGGTATTAGTATCGCATGGTTATGGTGCTGGTTGGTATTCTTGGCACGGTAAAAAAGAACTGTTATATCATCCTGAAATTGTAAAACTCGTTGAAGAAGATAGACGAGAAGAAATAACCGAAGAATTATGTAAAAAACTATTAAACACAGATGATTATATCTGTGTTTTAGGTGCTGATGGTTTATCAATTCATTGGATTCCACAAGGAACTAATTTCAGAATTAATGAATATGACGGAGCTGAATCATTGCAAACTTTAGACGACCTTTCGGAGTACGCTTAAAGTTGCAACTAACGGACGGAACTATATACAGTTGGGGATTGCGACGCACGAACACGGCAATGGATGTATAGTTTCTGTTATGGTCGCGTTCTTTTTTCAATTAAAAATAAAAAATACTCAAGATGAAAAAAACAATCATTTTTTTAAAGAAACCCAAAGATGACATTCCGAGTATTAGTGCAAATGAAAGATCAAGAAACTGTAATTGCTCTGATTTCTTTTTTGCAAAAGTAAAAACAATAGGTGGCGAAGAATCAAATTCCATTGTGTGTTATGATTTCGAGTGGTCTAAATGGAGGTCTATTAAATCTGGATTTTCAGAGGTCATCGAATATTATGTGTTTGATGAGAAATTTGACAATTGGCTACACACTGATATTCAAGATGTCGATACATTTTTCGATATATTTAATTCTATGGATGAATGCGACCGATAGAATGGCCATAACGGTCGGCAATATGGCAAGTGGCTGGTTACGGGCTACAAACCTATCAAGTTGCACTACCGTTAATACGAGGCAGGAACTTTGAATAATCACAGAACCAGCCATTTGCTATATTGCGTGTTATCATTTCGGCTTTTATTAACTAATTAAAAATCAATATAATGGAACTTAAAAAAGGATTAAAATTTACAGGAAAATGGTTTAAAGGTGATTGTGTTATTGACCTTATAGACGAAGAGTTAAACGATTTGGAAGTACTAATAACTTCTGAACACGGACAAACAAGACAAGAACATTGGAATTTACAGCATACTATTTGGGGATTTGAAAATGGTGATTATACCGAAACTCCAATCAAAATATGTTATAAAACAAACGAACCTTGCAAATACGATTGTAAAGGATTGTGTAGGGAGTCTTTTTAAGCTGAATGATAACGTTGATGCTATGAAAAGTAGCGGATTTAAGAGCAATAACTTATCAAACTATATAAAAGTAAATTAATAGTATAAACTTAGCAATTAGCACTAACCCGCTATTTTTTATAGCATGTGTGTGCGCCCTGCATGAGCAGCGCGCACCTGTTGTAAGCTGTTGAAAAAGTTTAAAAATACAAATAAACTTTATATATTATAGCAAACAGCAGGTGTATTTTTCCAGAGGGT
>JAGVVH010000103.1 GCA_019135895.1 Bacteroidota bacterium
TGCATTGATTGATGAAGAAATGCCGGTGGTGGTTATTGCAACTCATCAGGAAACCTATGAAAAAGTTGTGAGCAATATTCAGGAAATAAAAGCCAGAAGAGGTAAAATTATTTCAATTGTAACTGAAGGTGATACACAAGTAAAAGGAATGTCAGACTTCTGTATTGAAATTCCACTAACCGAAGAAATTCTCACGCCCTTAGTTTCTTCTATTCCTTTGCAATTGCTGGCATATCATGTTGCAGTCCTCAGAGGTTGTGACGTTGATAAACCACGTAATCTTGCCAAATCAGTTTCTGTTGAGTAAATCAACATGATATGTTATTTGATGCCATTAAAAAACAATTTGATGGAGAAATACTGAGTGATCTTTCTTCCAAAATCATCTATTCAACTGATGCATCTGTTTATAAAGAGATGCCTTTAGGTGTTGCTTTTCCTAAAAGTATTACGCTTATTCCCCGTGCTGCCGGAACATCCTTAGCCGGACAAGTTGTTGGGAATGGTTTAGTAGTTGACATTACCAAATATTTCAGTAAAATATTTGAAGTCAACACAAAAGAGAAATACGCAATTGTTCAGCCGGGCGTTGTCAGGGACGAATTAAACCGTCAAATTGCACCATTCAATCTATTTTTTGCTCCGGAGACTGCCACGTCAAACCGTTGCCGTATCGGTGGGATGTGCGGAAATAACTCCTGTGGTGCCAATTCCTTAATATATGGCAGCACACGCCAACATATCATTTCACTGAAAGCTATTTTGAGTGACGGCTCGACTGTTGAATTTAAGGAGTTATCAGAGAATCAATTTAAGACTAAATGCCTTTTGAATAATTTTGAGGGAACTCTTTACCGTCAAATAAATAAAATGCTTTCTGATATTGAGACTCAGGAAGAAATAAAAAAAGAGTTTCCGGATAAGGAAATAAAGCGTCGCAGTATGGGATATGCAGTAGATGAATTAATTGAGATGCAACCCTTCACAAATTCGGGTCAAAAATTCAATTTTTCTTCTCTTTTGGTTGGGTCAGAAGGCACCTTAGCATTTATCACGGAAATTAAAGTTAAATTATCTCCTTTGCCAGCCCCTCACAAAGCATTGCTGTGCATTCAGAACAATAGTATGGAAGATGCTTTAGAGGCTAACATATTGGCTCTTAAATTTTCACCGGCTTCCATAGAATTGATTGACAATACTATTTTAGAACTTGCAAAATTAAATATCACTCAAAATAGAAATCGCTTTTTCATTAAAGGGGATCCCGCTGCTATTATCATCATAGAAATTATTGAAGAGAGTGAAAATAACGTAAATACAAAGATTGAGAATATAAATAATGCACTCCGGGATGCAGGGGTTGTCACCTACAGCACAGTCATACGAGGTAAGGAAATGGACAACGTTTGGTCGTTACGTAAAGCAGGGCTTGGAATACTATCAAACTTAAAGGGTGATGCAAAGCCTGTAACGGTGGTGGAAGACATTGCGATACAACCCTCCAAATATCCTCAATTCTATAAAGAGTTTAAAATTCTCTTAAATAAATTCGGATTAAGATGTGCCTTTTATGCCCATGTTTCGACCGGCGAATTGCATAATAAACCCATTTTTAATTTAAAAGATAAAGAAGAAGTAGAAAAGTTCCATCAGTTTGCTTATGAGACTGCCTTACTGGTTAAGAAATTAGGGGGAATTCTAAGCGGAGAACATGGCGATGGTCGGCTAAGAGGGGAATTTCTCCCCTTAATGATTGGAGAAAAGAATTACCGACTTCTGCAACAAGTCAAACTTCTTTTTGATCCAAAGAACATCTTTAATGCAGGTAAAATTATTGAGGTTCCTCCCATGAACACCCATCTCAGATATGAAAATTATGATGGGAATGAAAATATTTCCAAAAAATATTCACTGGATACATTTTTTGATTTTTCAGATACGGATGGAATCTTAAGAGCTATAGAAAAATGCAATGGCTCTGCTGACTGCAAAAAATCTCACTTGTTTGGAGGGGCTATGTGTCCCTCCTATCAGGCCACTTTAGATGAAAAAAACGCTACTCGGGCAAGAGCCAATATTCTTCGCGAATATATTTCCAATTCAAGGAAAAGAAATCCATTTAATCATAAAGAAATACTAGAGATACTTGATCTCTGTTTAGCATGCAAGGCTTGTAAATCTGAATGTCCTTCGAACATAGATATGACAAAACTACGGGCCGAATTTCTTTTCCAATATTATAAACAACATGTTATACCTCTAAGAAGCAGGGTGATTTCTTTCTTCCCCTTAATAAATAAAATTGGGATTCATGTACCCAACCTTTATAATTATTTTTGTACAAATCAAGAACTATCTTCTCTTCTAAAATTCATTATAGGATTTTCTCAACAACGTCCTTTTCCATTAATACATCCGTTTTCTTTAAAAAAATGGTCTAAAGAGAATATTCCGGAAATAAGAAATCCAATCAAAACGGTTTATTTATTTAACGATGAATTTACCAACTTTCAGGATGTAAGTATTGGAATCACGACAATATTGTTATTAAGCAAGCTTCACTATCAGGTAAAAATATTGGATAACCATTTTTCGGGGAGGACTTTTCTGTCTAAAGGAAATTTAAAAAAAGCGAAAAGATTGGCTGAAAATAATGTAGAACTGTTTTCCGACATTATAGACGAAAACACCCCTCTTATTGGAATTGAGCCATCAGCGATTTTGACTTTTCGTGACGAATATCCCGAATTAGTCAGGAAATCACTCAAAGAAAAAGCAAAGTTGCTATCAAATAACACTTTTCTTATTGATGAATTTATTGCTACTGAATATAAGAACGGGAACATAAATAGAAGTCTTTTTACTACAAAAAATCTGGAAATTCTTTTTCATTCTCATTGTTATCAAAAAGCCTTATCCGAAAGTTCAAGCAGTATCATGATGATGGAAATCCCTGCTAATTACAGTGTTCGCGAAATCAAATCCGGATGTTGCGGAATGGCCGGTTCATTCGGATACGAGCAAGAGCATTACGAACTTTCCATGAAAATCGGAGAACTTTCTCTTTTTCCGGAAATCAGAAAAAAGGATCCTAATACTATTATTACTGCCACTGGAACAAGCTGCCGCCACCAAATAAATCACGGAACAGGGGAAAAATCATTTCATCCGATAGAAATCCTCTATAATGCTCTTTTTGAATAAATTATAGATTATTTCGATAAAAAAATATTTTGTAATTTGATGGAGACCAATAAAAAATTTAGTTTTCGGAAGAATCATATTAAATGATTATAGTCAGCATAAAAGCTATATACAAAATGTGAAACATGATTAGTAAAAGAAAAATGAGAGGAAGTAATTGATACTATTTTTGTATTTTTGCATATCAAATAATATTAGGATATATTGAAAATCAATGATAATCTGAAAATGAAAAAAATAATCAGTTTATTGCTAATTGTTGCCTTGGCAGGTAGCTGTGAAATTCTTCAGCAAGCCATCAATATGATAAATTGTAAATACAAGTTATCAAATATCACCGACATCACCTGGGCGGGGATAAATCTGTCCAATATTAAAAGCCCTACCGATTTATCCTTTAACGACGCAGCCAAAGCTGCTAAGGCAATTTTGAACAAAGATTTCAGAATCAATTTTAAAGTCAATGTTCAAGCTGTCAATAATGCTACCACAACAGCCGGTATAAATGGCTTTGATTACATCCTGCTTCTTGATGGGAGTCAGATTGCCACCGGTCAATCATCAAATAAGAAAATAACAGTTGCACCGAACGGAGGAAAGACCACTATCCCATTTTTAATGAATGTGGATTTAAAGACAGTTCTTACCGGGAAAAACGTAGAAAACATGGTAAACTTTGCAAAAAACGTTTCAAATTACGGAAAAGGTCAAGCATCTAAAGTCTCTATCAAATTCAGGCCCTGGATAAAACTTGGTGATTCCTATCAGAAACTGACTTATATCACTTTAAATAAAACATTTCAATAATCATAAAAACTTAACACATCATGATTCAAAGAATCCAGTCAATCTACTTGTTAATAGCAGCCATCGCTACTATTATTTTGATTTTTATCCCTATCGGGTACATAACTACAGACGAATATCAATACATATTCAATTCTTTTGTGGTTAAACTAAATATTCCTGAGACTTCTGTATACATGTCCACAGTTTATATTGCATTGTTATTGGGAATTTCTGTCATTTTATCTATTGTTGCTATCTTCATGTACAAAAACAGGAAAAACCAGACCACTATAGTTTATGCCAATATGCTAATTTTCCTTATTACGGTTTTGGTTATGACCTATTTATATCCTGACGTAATTTTTGTAAGAAAAGGATTAATGAATCCCAATGATTTATTCAACTTCAATTATTGGATTCTGGCATGTATGATTCCGGCTGCTTTAGGTCTCTATTTAGCCAACCGTGCCATCAAAAAGGATGAAGAAAAAGTAAAAGCTGCTGATCGGTTAAGATAAATTTCCATGATATTAACTGTTGCTGAAATTAGAGAAAGTGAAAGACAAACCATGATCGATGAACCCATTTCATCGATTGATTTGATGGAGCGGGCAGGTCATGCATTTGTTGAAAAATTGCATAGCAGTATTACTATTCAGGATTTTTCAGGAGTAGTAATTTTTTGCGGTCCGGGCAACAATGGTGGTGATGGTCTTGTGATAGCTCGATTATTGGCAATAGAAAATTTTCCTGTAGAAGTCATCATTTGCTCAGGTAATTCTGAGGGCACCAATGAGTTTCAAGTCAATTTAGAAAGGCTTCAAAAAATCAACAATTCAAATCTCACTATAACTTTTCTAAAGAATCCTCAAGAAATTAAAGTTAAAGAAAGATTTTTGGTAATAGATGCCTTGTTTGGAATTGGCTTAAGTCATCCTCTAAGTGGCTACTATGAAGAAATTGTGAAAGTAGTCAATCAATCCTCTGCCCCCATAATTGCAGTTGACATTCCCTCCGGAATATTTCCTGATGAGCATACATCTGAAAATTCGCCCTCTATTTGTGCAAATTTGACCATCACTTTTCAATTCTATAAAACAGCCTTTTTGTTGCCTGAGAATGAAATGAGAGTCGGGGAAGTAGTTGTAGCCGATATTGGACTCCGGATTCTCAAAGAGCATCAATACATGAGACAACTTATTGACAACTCATTAGCAAAATCACTCATTCAGATTCCATCCAAATATTCACACAAAGGGAGCAATGGACATGGGCTGCTCATTGCCGGTTCGGAGAAGATGCCCGGAGCTGCTATTATTGCAACAAAATCAGCACTCAGAAGCGGAATAGGGAAAATAAGCGTTCATTTGCCAAAATCCATCGCCATGCTAATCCCAATTACATCCCCGGAAGCATTGATTAGTTTTGACAATAATGAATCTTTTTTTTCAGGAATAGATTTTGACAAACTTCCCACCATCAATGCCATTGCAGTAGGCCCGGGAATAGGCAATAATAAAATCACTACAGCTGCTCTCAAGGATTTAATTGATGAAGTTAACTCACCCATCATTTTGGATGCCGATGCTCTCAATATTCTTTCAGAAAACAAAGTATGGATTAATTACTTACCTTCGAATTCGATTCTGACACCACATTTCAAAGAATTTGAAAGATTGGCAGGTAAATGTCAAAATGATTTTGACAGAATAAAAAAGCTCCAAGAATTTGCCATAAAACATGAAGTTATTGTCATTTTGAAAGGAGCTCATACTGTTGTTGCGATGCCCTCCGGCAAGCTATATTTCAACACCTCAGGAAATCCCGGATTAGCCACCGCAGGAAGTGGTGATGCTCTTACCGGCATTTTATTATCTCACCTTGCAAGAGGTTATCACCCTGAATCTGCAGCCATTTTGGGAGTTTATTTACATGGATTGGCGGCAGATGTAGCAATAGATTTTAAAGAGTCATATGAAAGTCTTACTGCTTGGGATATAGGCAAATATATGGGATTTGCATACAAAAAATTACTATCCTCTTCTAAGGATACTATCCATAAAAACACCACCCCGTAGAACCTCATTTATTTATTATAGATGAAAAATATTTCTTTATCGCTCGTCATTTGCATATTTGCCGGACTCATTTACGGAAAAGGCTTTGAAATAAATGTAAATTGCTCACAAGTAAAGTATGATTCTCTGTATCTTTTGGCATATAATGGCGTATCAAAATACGAAAAAATTTATAGTGTCAAATATTCAGAGAAAAGTGTTTTTAAAGACAACAAAAGTTTAATACCGGGCATATATATTCTTGCCGGAGACACAACTGCTCTCACCCAAATATTCATTTCTGATTCAAAAAATCAAAATTTTTCAATTGCACTTCACAATTCAAAAGTTATTTTTGAAAATTCACCTGAGAATATTGCCTATATGGATTATCTGGGTCAACTTAAGCAATATAGCGACCAATTCCAGGAATTAGACAATAATTTTAATGCAATCAGAAGGCAGGGATTGCCCCAATACATGATGCAGACAATGGTTGATTCTCTTATCAAAAGTGCTACTATTATAATGAGAAACAAAGAGCAATATCAACGGGAGCAAATAGTTAAATATGAAGGTTATTTACTAGCATCTTATATCAGGAACGAGATTGAGATTGCCAATCCACCAAAAGAGTATTACTCAAACCAACTTCAAATGCAGAATTACCTTGCGACTCATTATTTTGATAACTTCCCATGGGATGACACACGTCTTATCAATTCTCCTATTCCCGATGAAAAATTTCAAAATTATGCCCTTCTCCTATATCAATTAAGTGATTACCATACAACGGATACATTATTGCTGAACACACTAAACAAAAGCAAGAAATCAACTGCTTACTATTATAAATTCTTCGATAAACTTGAAAAAATCATTGGTTCGCAAACTTCACCCTATTGGACTGAACATTTGTATATTCTGATGCTAAAGCATGCTCTCAATCAGAATGAAATTGAGCAACCACGATCCATTCGTTACAAAAAAGAGCTGTCTCGTCTTGATAAAAATCTGCCAGGCTCACAGGTCCCAAATTTCAAAATATTATTAAACAACGGAGACACTACAGACCTATATCATATTGAAGGGGAATATCTTATTTTGTATTTTCAAAATCCCGAATGTCCCACCTGTATTGAAGTGCGTGATAAGTTGAGTAGAATTGAAACGCTAAACAAAGCCATCATAAATAAAAAAATAACATTTTTAACCATTTACTTTGAACAAAATGAGGCCCTTTGGCGTAGTTACTTGTCGTCAAAAGCAAATCCTCTTTATGTACACGGATGGGATTATTTGAACGATATTGAAAGCAACGAACTTTACGATACAAGAGTAATTCCTTATATGTATCTTTTGGATCGTAATAAAAAAGTGATAAAGAAAGATATATACTGGAATGAAATTGAAGACTACATAAAAAGAATAATAAATAACTAAAAAGATTATGGAAACGGGTAAAATTAATGTACAAACCGAGAATATTTTTCCGGTAATTAAGAAGTTTTTGTATTCAGATCATGAAATTTTCCTCAGAGAATTAATCTCAAATGCTGTAGATGCAACACAAAAAATCAAGGCTTTGGTAAATTTGGGAAAAACAACTGCAGAACTTGGAGACTTGACCATTGAAGTTAAGATTAACAAAGAAACCAAAACATTACATGTAATTGACAAAGGGATAGGAATGTCTGCTGAAGAAGTTGACAAATACATCAATCAGATTGCCTTTTCAAGTGCTGAAGAATTTTTAAAAAAATACAAAGGAGCTGATTCCACCAAAATTATTGGACATTTTGGATTAGGTTTTTACTCCTCATTCATGGTTTCTGATCAAGTTGAAATCATCACAAAATCATACAAAAAAAACTCAAAAGCAGTAAAATGGAGTTGTGATGGTTCGCCTAATTATACCATTGAAGAGGACCAAAAGGAAATACGTGGGACAGAAATTATACTTCATATTTCTGAAGATTCAATAGAATTTATTGAAGAAAACAGAATTTTGGAATTGCTGAATAAATATTGCCGGTTTTTACCTGTTCCTATTCGTTTTGGCAATGAAAAAGTATGGGAAAAACCTGAGGGTGAAGAGAAGTCTGTTGAAGTTGAAAAGCCACGTATCATCAACAATACTGATCCTTTATGGAAACAGTCCCCGGCCAATATTACGGATGAAAACTACAAAGAGTTTTACCGCGAGCTCTACCCCTACTCTTTTGACGATCCATTGTTTCAGATTCATTTAAACGTGGATTATCCTTTCAATCTTACCGGAATTCTTTATTTTCCTAAAGTAAAGAATCAATTTGAGATGCAAAAGAATAAAGTACAGCTTTATTGCAACCAAGTATTTATCACTGATCAGTTAGAAGGTGTTATTCCTGAATTTATGATGTTACTTCAGGGAGTAATTGACTCTCCTGACATTCCACTGAATGTATCGCGTTCTTTCTTACAGTCAGATTCCAACGTAAAAAAAATATCTTCCCATATCACCAAAAAGGTTGCAGATAAGTTAGAAGAGATGTTTAAAAATGATCGTGAAGATTTTGAAAAAAAATGGGATGATATCAAAGTATTCATTGAATATGGGATTATTACTGATGAAAAATTTTATGATCGTGCCAAATCCTTTTTCCTACTTAAAAACAGTGAAGGAAAATATTTTACTTTAGACGAATATAAAGCCAAAATAGAACCCTTACAAAAAGATAAGAATGGAATTCTGAAATATCTATACGCTTCAGATGCTGATGGTCAATTACTTTATATTGAATCAGCTAAAGAAAAGGGATATGATATATTGATGATGGATGGTTTTCTGGATCCTCACTTTATCAATATGATTGAACCAAAACTTGAAAAAAGCAGTTTTTCTCGTGTAGATGCCGATGTTATTGAAAAGTTAATAGAAAAAGAGGACTTTTTCCCATCAAAATTATCAGATAATGAGCAAAAAAACTTAAAAGAAATATTCACTGATAATATTGACAAGGAAAAATTCACTGTTAAGTTAGAAAACATGAGTGAAACTGACTTACCTATTCTAATCACACAAGATGAATTTATGCGTCGTTTTCAGGACATGGAAAAGATTTCCGGTCAAAAAAGTATGTATGGAAATTTTCAACATTATAACTTAATTGTAAACGGGAACCATCCTATTGCGGGAAAAATATTGTCTATTGAAGAAAAAGAAAAAAGAGATGAACTTGTAAAACAACTCTTTGATCTTGCTCTATTATCACAAAATTTACTTTCCGGCGAGAAATTAAGTGAATTTGTCAAACGAAGTATTACCCTGTTATAATAAAAAAGGAGATCAAATTGATCTCCTTTTTTATTATTTAAGATTAAGATTTTTTAAAAAATCACCCACGACAAAACAACTTCCCCCGATAAAAATCAGATCCTCAGATGTTGCTGCTTCCTTTGCTTTTAAATATGCATGGGGAACTGTTTCTCCGATAACAGTAGTAAAATTCAATAATTTCATTTTATTCTCCAGAACTTCACATTCCAAAGCTCTTTCAATATCGGCACGACAGATATAGTAGGTGGTATTTTCTTTAGGGAGCAAAGTCAAAATTGAATCAACATCTTTATCATTAACAAAACCAATCACAAAATGCAAATGCCGGTAATTCATGTTTTGAAGTTGGCTGACGATTTCCTTTATTCCGGCAACATTATGAGCGACATCACAAATTGTCAGGGGCTTAAAATCAACAATTTGCCATCTTCCCATAAAATTAGTATTTTCCACTACTTTTTCAATACTCCTTTTCAACACATTCTCCTGAAACGGAATAGTTTCATTCAAAGATATTACCGTTTGGACAAAAGTGGCAATATTTTTTAATTGATAATTCCCAATCAGAGGAAGTATAACATTTTCAGCAATTAGTTGATCTTTATAACAAATTGAGATCACACGTTTTCCAACTTCAGGTTTAACCTCATGACTAATAATAGATACATTTTCTTCAGCCATATAAAGGGAAGCATTCATTTCCTCAGCTTTATTTTTAAAAACAGGGAAAGTGCTGTCATCATACTCTCCGAGAACAACCGGACGATTCTTTTTTATAATTCCTGCTTTTTCAGCTGCAATCTTAGGCAATGTGTCACCAAGCATCTGAGTATGTTCAAGTGAGATATTGGTAATCACAGAAATTTCCGGCAGTATGATATTAGTAGAATCGAGTCTTCCCCCAAGACCGGTTTCAATAACTGCTATATCAACTTTTTCGCGAGCAAAATAGTCAAAAGCCAGGATTGTAGTCATTTCAAAAAAGGAAGGCTCAATAAGATTAAATTTATTCTTATACTGATCAAAAAAGTCAATTACACATTTTTCGGGAATTTTAATTCCATTAATTTTGATTCTTTCATTAAAATCGACAAGATGTGGAGAGGTGAAGAGTCCTGTTTTCAATCCACTTTCCTGAAAATAAGATGCCAAAAAATGAGCCACAGAACCTTTGCCGTTAGTTCCGGCAACGTGAATTGATTTAAAAGAATTTTGAGGATTTCCCGTAATTAAAGCTAACTGTTCAATATTTTCAAGACCTTCTTTATAGGCTGCACTTCCTATACGATGATACATCGGATAAGATGAAAATATCTTTTTCAACAATAAATTATACATATTTAATGATAAAATTGATGAAAAGAAAAAAGACTATTTAAAAACAATAATTCGCAGTTCTTCTTTTCCGGGTCTATATTTTGCAGTTTTAGCCTTTGCCACACATTGAGCCTGAACTCTTGAATCAGTAATTGTAGTGGGGTATTTACGACTTGTAATAACTCTCGCATCAACCACTACACCGGCTTCATCAACATGTACTTCCACATAAACAGTTCCGGGTTCAGAAACATTCAATTCCGGCATATAGGTATAGCCTCTGTTGCCCACTCCATAGCCAATTCCCCCACCGTTTCCGCTGCCTTCACCTTCTCCGAATCCGGAACCCTTACCAGTTCCGGTACCTGTACCGGTTCCGCCTCCTTTTCCACCACCCATTCCGGGGCGATAAGCTGCATTGGTATTGGGGGTTGGCGAAGCAACTGTTGCCGGAGTATTATCTTCAGAGATTGATTTCTTTAAAGAGACCGGTATTGAAGGTAAAGAAATGTCTGATGATGTCAGGTAGTTTTCAGCAGTTCCTCCAGCTACTTTCAGATGATTGAGAGATTCATTACCGCCTCCACCTCCGCCCCCAACTTCCATATTCATTTCAATAAGAAGAACTTTTTTTGCAGGTGGTGGTGGAACCTGATAATAAAGTCCAAAAAAATTCATGATGATAAGCATTATCAATATGAAAATTCCTGTAAAAATCCAAGAAACTATCCGTATTTTCTTCTCTTTTTCCATGGTATAAGAATTATTGTGCTTCCGTTGCCAGCACAATTTTATAGCCGTTACCCTCTCCTAAAGATTCATTAAGATCATTCAAAACATCCATTAAAACTACCACATTTTCAATTGGAACACTTTTATCCGAACGTAAAACTATGGCTTTTTGGGTTGTTTTATCAGCAGCCACAGCCTGTTGAAGAGCAGGAAGTAATTCTTCATAAGGAACCGGAACCGCATTCACCCCTTGTGGATTCACGAAATATTCTTTTTCTGCATTAATATAGACTTCAATATTCCTTGCCGGAGACTGTTTCCCTGTATCACTTTTAGGTAATAAAAGATTGATAACATTTGGAGAAACATAGGCTGATGTAATGACAAAAAATATCAGCAAAAGAAAAACCAAATCTGACATTGAAGTGCCACTAAAGTCAACTCTCAACTTATTGTGTGTTCTTAACATGATTTTTTATTTAACAGGTGCATGTAATAAATCCATAAATTCGGTGGTTTTTGCCTCTAATTTATTTACTAATCTACTAATTCTAGAAATCAGATAATTGTAGCAAAGCAGCGCAATAATACCAATAATAAGACCTGCAACAGTAGTCACCATAGCCACATAAACACCATTCGCCAAAACACTAATATCCAAATTATTGGCATTTGCAGCCATAGAATGGAAACAAACAATCATCCCCACTACGGTTCCTAAAAATCCCAACATAGGAGCAGTACTGGCAACTGTTGCCAATGCAGCTAATCTATTTTCAAGTTTTGCAATTTCCTGTTGCCCTGTATTTTCAATAGCCGCAGAAACATCTTCGAGTGGTCTCCCGATTCGGGTTAATCCTCTTTCAATCATACGTGATAAGGGAGTAGTATTACCTTTACAAAGGGCAACTGCCGATTCAATTTTTCCATTCACAACAAAATCACGAATATTATTCATAAAATTGCTATCTTCCTTTTCTGCATTTTTAATGGTAAGATATCTTTCAATCGCCACATAAATGGCTAAAGCAAGTTCTATAAAAAGGGGAATCATTATCCATAAACCTTGTTTCATAAAAACCAAATCCAGAATTTTGATTTTTTCCACTACAGCCGGAACGGCAGTTGTAGCAGCCTGATTTATAACTGTATCTGCTACTTGAGTTACTGTTTCTTGCAATAAAAATAAAGTGTTCATATAATATTATTAATTTCTACAAAAATACTATTAGCCATCATTAAGACAATTTTGTTTCTAAATATTTTCCAACAGAGTGTTGTTAATATTCTTTTGAGTAAACGATTGGTAAGGAATAAAAATTATATATTTTTGTGAAATTATCTCTAATAATAAAATTATTCTTTTTCCAAGATATGTATATTAAAAACAATAGGCAAAGTTCTAAGTTGATTGTTGAGAATAAAAAGGCTGTAAAAAACAAGGCTGTTAAAAAGAAAAAAAGTACTCCAAAAAGCAATTCTCATAGGATGAAGACTTTTTTCACTTTTTTATGCAGCGAAAGAATGATTCAGGTGTATGGGGTTCTCCTCATGGCTTTCTCTATACTTTTAGCTATTTCTATTATTTCATACTATTTCACTCATACAATTGATACTAATTACATAACTGATATTTCTGACAATATAAAACCTGATAATGCAGCAGGTGTTATCGGAGCCGGGCTCGCCTATTTTTTTGTAAATTTCCTCTTCGGCGTTTTTTCTATCGGTTTCAGTTTTATTTTTTTTATGATGGGATTGAAATGGACTTTTGAAAAATTGACTATATCTATCTGGAAAATCTCCATTACTACTATTTTGACTATGGCTTGGTTATCAATGCTCCTGGGATTTATTGTGACAGATGGAAAAAATGAATTTATTCCCGGATATTTTGGAGCTTTTATTTCAACTTCTCTTTTAGAAAAAACTGGTGCACTTGTATCAGTTCTTATTTTGATCGTGTCTCTTTTCATTATTGCAATCCTGTGCTATGGTTTTTCCCTGAAACAAATCCCCAACTTTTTAACCTTATTTAAGAGAGAAAAAAGAGTAAAAAAAACAGTTGATTCCATAGATCGAAATAGTGACGGGGCCATTTCCACATCAAGTAATTCATTCCGGAATGATGATACAAAATTACCTGACTTATACATTGAAAACAGAAACGAATTACAGAAGGAATATCAGGGAAATGTTGTACACTTTAATACGGACAACTCCGTTGAGACAAACTCACCATCTTCATCCGACAAAAATAAAACCATTCCCGATTATTTTTCTGATGACACTGAAATTGACAACAATGAAAAAATTGTTGATGAAATTCCCTTTGAAATCATAGATTATTCACTAATTCCAAAAAGTACTTTTGATGAGGAAGAAGAGGAAGAAGAATTGATTTCTCTCGACGAGAGCAGTAAAGGAGTATCTATCCCTTTGGAGGATTTTGATCCCCGAAAGGATTTGTCCACCTATCAATTCCCTTCTTTAGACATATTAAAAGAAAATACTTCCAAAGAAATTGACACGGATTTACTTAGAGAAGAGTTGGTTGAGAACAAGAATAAAATTGAAACTACTCTTAAGAATTTTAATATTCCAATTAAGAGCATTTCAGCCACTATCGGGCCAACGGTAACTTTATATGAAATAGTACCCTCCGAAGGGATCAGAATCAGTAAAATTAAAAATTTAGAAGACAACATAGCCTTAAGTCTTGCAGCATTAGGGATTCGTATCATTGCACCTATTCCCGGAAGGGGAACTATTGGAATTGAGGTTCCAAATAAAAATCCAAAAATTGTGTCAATGAAAGAAATTATCGAATCTGATAAATTTCAAAACAATAAGTATGACTTGCCAATTGCTTTGGGAAAAACTATCAGTAACGAAGCTTTTGTTGTTGACTTGGCAAAAATGCCACATCTATTGATTGCTGGAGCTACCGGTCAGGGAAAATCTGTTGGCTTGAATGCTATTATTACTTCCTTACTTTACAAAAAACATCCTGCAGAACTTAAATTTGTCATGATTGACCCTAAAAAAGTAGAATTTTCACTCTATTCTATTATTGAAAATCATTATTTGGCAAAAATACCCGAGGTTGAAGAGCCCATAATAACTGATACTAAAAAGGTTATAAGAACCCTTAATTCTCTGTGTAAGGAGATGGATGACCGCTATGATCTTCTTAAATTGGCAAAGACAAGAAATATCAAGGAATACAATGCAAAATTCTGTACCAGAATGCTTTCTCCAAATAATGGCCATCGCTATTTGCCATATATTGTTCTGATAATTGACGAGTTTGGGGATTTGATTATGACAGCAGGACGGGAAGTGGAAACCCCACTGGCTCGTTTAGCGCAACTTGCACGTGCTATTGGAATTCATCTCATTATTGCCACACAACGCCCCTCTGTCAATATTATCACCGGTACAATAAAAGCTAATTTTCCTTCCCGGATTGCATTTAGAGTTTCTTCTAAAATCGACTCAAGGACTATTCTTGACGGAAATGGCGCAGACCAATTAATTGGAAAAGGAGATATGCTCATTTCTACCGGTAGTGACCTCATTCGCTTGCAATGTGCTTTTATTGATACTCCTGAGGTTGAAAAGTTAGTAAAATACATTGAAGAGCAACAAGCTTATCCTAATGCATTTTTGCTGCCGGATGTGCCGGAAGAAGAAAAGAATAGAACTGATGATGCTAATGGTGATTTTTCTCCGGACAAAATTGATGACCTTCTAATAGAAGCAGCAACCCTGATTGTTCAGACACAGCAAGGTTCAACTTCTCTTATTCAAAGAAAATTATCCTTAGGTTATAACCGCGCCGGTAGAATTATGGACCAGCTTGAAGAATTTGGTATTGTCGGCCCTTCGGCAGGAAGCAAAGCCCGTGAAGTAAAAGCCCATTCATTTGAAGAACTGCGAGAAATCCTCTCCAATAGGGGGATTTTTTAATTCCACTCAATTGATATATTTCTAACTCAAAATTAAACCTTTATAGATTTTTAATATCTTTGCATTCTACAAGAAACATTTAAATTATCTGACTAATATTATAATCATGAACATTAAATTTGCTATATTGCTTTTTTGTTTTCTTCCCTTTTCTTTAGCTGCTCAAAATGTTGACGGTGGTGCTACTCCCCTTTTAAAAGATTTGGCCATAAAATATAAAGGATATTCTTCAATATCAATTGATTACACCTACAAAGCTGAAAAGAACAAACAAATTACTGATACGCAGAAAGGGAAAATGATTATTAAAGGAAATAAATATTATCTCACTTTTTCAAATCAGGTATTTTACTGCAATGGCATTACGGTATGGAATTATCAAAAAATGACCAATGAAGTATCTGTTTACGATTATGATGAAAGCGATGAAACAATGCTCAATCCTTCAAAAATATTGTCAAACTGGCAAAAAGAATATAAACCGAAATTTATTCGCGAAGAGAACAGTAACGGAAAATTTATCAATATTATCGATTTAACTCCATTTAAAGCACAGTCTTACTTTAAAATCAGATTTTATATTGATAAAATTAAAAAGGAAATTACCAGAATTAGCATTTACGAAAAAGATAATAGTATCTATTCCTATTTCTTTGATATATTTGTAACAAACTCATCTATTGATGATTCACAATTTTCGTTTGATGTCTCTAAGCATCCAAATGTTGAAATTAATGATATGCGATAATAATGAACAGAAATCTCTTTTTTCTCTTTTTATTACTTCTACTATTTTCTGCATGCAGTTCTACTAAGAATCTTAAAGACAATCAATATTTTCTGGAAAAAAACGTAGTCAAAGTGGAAGACATAAGAAGTGACCGCTTTGACGATTTATACTATCTTGTTCGTCCCCAAACAAATAAAAAATTTATGGGGATTTTCAATTTAAAAACTGCAATATATGCTTCTAATCTTCCCAAAACTGATACTATTAACGGCATAATTAAGGATAGTAAGTTTAACCGATGGATGAGGCAGTCTCTTGGAGAAGAACCTATACTGCTGGATTCCAATCAGATTGATAATTCGCTGGAGCAAATCCGGATTTCGATGAAAAAAATGGGGTATTTTAATTCCAAAACTATTCCTGAGGTCAAATTTTCCGGCAAAAACAATAAGAAAGCAAAGGTTATTTACCATGTTACAGCAAATGAGCCATACTTTGTCAGAGAGGTAAAATATCACATTTCAATTCCTGAATACAAGAAAATAATTTTTCTTGATTCCACAAGTACTCTTATCAAAAAAGGGATGCAATATGATGAAGATATTGTCTATCAAGAAAGAATCCGAATTGCTAATTTAATCCGAGATAATGGGTTTTATTATATTCCCAACTCAGCAATTATTGTTGAAGTTGATACTTTTTTGTCAGGAAAATATCTGACTAAAGATCATCAAAGAACTGTTAGTATTGATATCATTGTTAATTATGAAAACGTTAAAGACGAAGAGGTAAAAAAAATATCAAGATATAAATACAAATTTGATAAAGTATTCATTTATACAAATTATGATATCAAATTTGACAATACACAATATTTTGACACTATCCCATTTTATTCATACAGAAATAAAAACGATTCAACCACTTACTATTTTATTACACCAAAAATAGCTACTAAAAGCACTAAAAGAATTAAGTATATTAAAGATTACAATTACAAAACAATTACTGATATAATATACACAAAAAAAGGATGGACTTATTCTCAATCATCATACAATAAATCCTACCGACGTCTTGATGATTTAAAGAATTTCAGTATTATTAATATTGATATTTTTGAAGATAAAAGCAAAAGGGACTCCATTAAAAAACAAGGAGTTCTGAATGTCCAATACAAACTTACCCGAAATAAAATTCATACCATTGCTCCTAAAATCGAAGTAAGAACTGATAAGACAAATCTTTCATTCACCTATACCAATAAAAATATTTTCAAAGGGGCAGAATTTTTAAATATAAACGTATATGGAAGTTTATTCTATTATGACTGGCTTACTAATAAAAAAGAGACAACTTTATATGAAGAGATCGGAGGAAGTGTATCACTTGATTTTCCCAAATTGTTTATCTTTAAACAAACACAAAAAATTGAAGCCATCAGGTACAGCACTTCTATCAGAGTCGGAGTAAACTATTCATGGCTTTATTACCGTTTATTGCTAAACACGAGTCTTACCTATAATTGGAGTCCAAATATATATGTAACTCACTCTGTTTCCCCAATTGATATAAGCACTATCGACACTTCCCGAAATACTGTCAGAACTATAGAAAACTACCCTTCAGACTATCGTCAAAAATTCAGTAAAAGAATTTTGGTTTCGTTAAAATATTCCTTCGACTATGTTGTTCCCACTAAGAATAAGGCACATCAAATGCGTTTGACTTTCAAACTTGAATCTTCGGGATTGACAATTTCAGGGCTTAATGCTCTTGCTAATATGGGCGCCGGAGAAGATAAATCATGGAAAATTGCGGGGTATAATTACAGCACGTATGAAATGGCTGAATTTAACTTACGATATTATTATACTTTGAATAAGAATAATTCTATCGCAACACGACTGAATGTCGGGGTAGCTATACCGCTGATGAACTCAACAGTAATTCCTTTTGAAAAAAGTTTTTATCTGGGCGGGGCTAACAGCATGCGTGCATGGAGCTTTCGTTCTCTTGGACCGGGTTCATTCAATTCCACCGAAAACATAGAGAGAACCGGAGATTTAAAACTGGAAGCAAATTTTGAATATAGAGGTACAATCTATAAAGCAATTAAATATGGACTTTTTGTTGATATGGGTAATATCTGGATGACAAGAGCTTACGAAGGAATGCCCGGGGCTGATTTTAAATTTAACAGATTTTACAAAGAGATCGCAATCGGAGCCGGTGTTGGTATTCGCCTTGACTTTAGTTTTTTCCTTATCAGACTTGACTACGGAATCCCGATTTACGATCCATCCAAACCACTTAACAATTATTGGATAAACAGTAGTTGGGTTAAAAAAACAGACGGGACAAGATTGTGGAACTGGGCTCAGGGATTTCAATTTGCAATTGATTATGCTTTCTAAAGACGACTTTTTTTCGTTGTTTAAGAAACAACTTCATTATTCTCCCACCAATGGGCAATCAGAAGCAATGGAGCTCTTATCTGAATTTGTGTGTCTGAATATTAAAAATCAACTACTTATTTTAAGAGGTTATGCCGGAACAGGAAAAACAACCCTGATAAGTGCACTGGTGCAAACCTTAAAAATGGTTGATAAAAAAACAGTCCTCCTCGCCCCCACAGGAAGGGCAGCTAAAGTTTTTTCAGTCTATTCAAATCAGAAAGCCTATACTATTCATAAACATCTTTATAAGGTAAAAATAAAAGATGGAATGCTGGATTTCTTCCGAAAGGAAAATAAAATGAGGGATACCCTGTTCATTGTGGATGAGGTTTCGATGTTATCTGCATCCATTCAATCAGGAACTCTATTTGCAAACAAATCATTGCTGGAAGATTTAATTGAATATGTCTTTGAGGGAGAAAATTGCAGAATGATTTTTATTGGAGATGACGCACAACTTCCACCGGTTCATTCAACAGAAAGTCCGGCTCTGGTGACTGATTATCTGATGAAAAATTTTAATCTCAATGCCATTTCATTTCAACTAACGGAAGTGGTAAGACAAGCTCTTGATTCCGGGATATTATTCAATGCCAATATATTAAGAAATAAAATCCTACAAGGGGATTTTCGCTATCCCGTTTTTAGTGGTAAGAATTTTGATGACTATATAAGAGTTAATGGTTCCGAACTTGAAGAATTGCTGAATACACTTTATGCAAAATATGACTCTGATGAAATTGTTGTTATTACACGTTCCAATAAACGAGCCTTTATTTTCAATAGCGAAATAAGAAAAAGAATTTTATTCCGGGAAAATCAGATTTCCACCGGAGATTATATTATGGCTGTTAAAAATAATTACTATTGGGTGGATTCAACTTCAGAAATCGGGTTTATTGCCAACGGTGACATAATGGAAATAATGGCAATTAAAAAGATTGAGGAGCTATATGGATTTATGTTTGCAGATGTCAGTGTCAGATTATGCGATTACCCGAATTTTCAACAAATAGATATCAAGATCATTATTGATAGTCTTGAAACTGATGGTCCTTCTTTGCCCGGCGAAAAAATGTCAGCGCTTTATCAAGAAATCTCACTTGACTATCAGCATATTTCTAATAAAAAAATCCGCTATCTGAAAATGAAAAATGATCCCTATTTGAATGCATTGCAAGTAAAATTCAGTTATTCTCTAACCTGTCATAAAACTCAAGGAGGTCAGTGGAAGATTGTGTTGATTGATCAAGGCTATATTAAAGAAGAAAATATTGATACAGAATACTTTAGATGGTTATACACAGCTATTACCAGAGCTTCCGAAAAAGTATTTTTGATTAATTTTGATAAAATAATGTTCGCTAACCCTGAATAAATCACAAAAATTAACGTTTATCAGTATTTTCATCATTATAATTTCTTATATTTGCCCATTGAAATTTTCAATTAGGACGGAATAATTTCAATTTTTTTATTTATTAATTGATAGTCTTTTAAGTATACAAACTTAATGGTATTGTCGAAAAAATTTAGTACTAATGAAACTAAAGAATAAATTACTTCTTGCTATTGTAATTATCATTGGGGTAAGTATGGCATCTATTATTGTATATCAACAGATATATTTAAAGCAAAGGATGGTTATGGTTGAAGAAGTTGAAAGAACTCAAAAATATATTATCGATTATGCAATAAAAAAAGAGTCAGATAGGTTTGCAGAAATCACCTTTGATTATTCAGGATGGGATGAAATGGTTAATTTTATCAACATCCCTGATTCTGCATGGGTAGTCAATAATCTTAATATTTTAGTTGACGATTTTAATCTAACATATGTATTGGTTTTGGATACATTAAAAGATCCTGTTTACTGCTATTGTGATTCAACAAGCTACGGAAAGATGATTAGTATTGAAAAGAAAATTCTTGATAGTGCTTTTGGAGATAGTCCCTTTTGTCATTTTTATCATTATTCAGGAAAGGATTTATATGAAATATTTGGAGCTATTATAGTTCCTACAACTGATATGAATGAAAGAAAAATGCCAAAAAATGGCTATTTAATTAATGCTAAAAGAATTGATGCTGATTATTTACAAAATCTTTCCATTGCTACAGGATGTGAAGTCAAAATTATTTCAGATTTAGAATATTATAAAATTAAAAAGTCTGATTCTAAAATAGTTGGTAATTATTTTAAGAAAATTGTTGATTACAAAAATAATGAAATTTCATTCTTTGAATTTAATAAAAAAGAGGTTCACAATACAGAAATATTTCCATTTTCTAAATTTGGAGTTTATTTCAGCATCTTGACCGTCATTGTCTTTATTATTTTGTTTATTTTTATTAATAAACTAATTATTTCTCCGGTATCACTTATTTCAAAATCACTAGTAGAAAATGACCCAAAGCACATTGAACCTCTTTTAAAAAAATCTTATGAATATAAGAAATTAGCAAAACTTATTATAGAGTTCTTCAGACAAGAAGAAATATTAAAAAATAGCAATGCCCTCTTGTCTGCTACTATTCAGGAAATTCAAATTCCAATAATAATTACTAATTCTTCAGGAAACATTGAAATCGTTAATCCTGCTTTTACTATGACTACCGGCTACTCCATTGACGAAGTTGTAGGAAAAAAGCCAACTATTTTCAAAAATATTGTTCAGGATTCAGTAAAATTCAAAAATATAACTGATTCTTTAAACTCTGGGAAAAAATGGATTGGAGAGTTTGAAAATTACAAAAAAAATGGAGAGAAATTTATTGAAGAAACAATGATATCCCCGTTAATAGATCAGAATGGGGTAGTGAAATATTACATTATTATTAATAATGACATTACAGAAAGAAAGAGAAATGAATTAGAGTTGCAAAATAGTGAAGCAAAATTACAATCCATCATTAATGCTATTCCGGATTTACTTTTTCATAACGACAAAAATGGACAATTTTTGTCATATTTTCAAAGAAATCAGAATAGATTGCTAATGAAACCCGAAGAATTTATTGGAAAAAATTATCATGATATTTTTGAAAAAGAACTTGCAGATAAATTTTTAAATGGGGTAAGGGAAGCTTTAAAAAATCAACTCTTTGAAATTGAATACAACTTAAAGCAAGATGAATATTTTTCTGCTAGATTTTCCAAATTAAACGAAGATGAAGTTGTTGTGCTAATAAAGGATATCACTGAACGTAAAAAGGCAGAAATTTCATTAAAAGAGAGTGAAATTATGCTTAAAGAACTAAATGTGACAAAAGACAAATTCTTTGGAATCATCTCCCATGACCTTCGGGGGCACTTTACTTCTATTTTGGGATATGCAGAACTTTTGAAATTAAAAAAAGAAGACATTCAACTTCAAAAAAGCAAAATTTATGTTGACAAATTATACGAAGTTTCCAGTAATGCAAACACATTACTGGAGAATCTTTTGGAATGGTCTCGAATTCAAATGAATCAACATCGTTTTGAACCTGAATCAATAGACTTAAAGACTCTGGTCAATGAGATTATTACCGTCATGAAACCACAAATTAAAGACAAAGACATTCAAGTAACTTTTAATATTGAAAAGCCTGCCATTATCAAAGGAGATTATAACATGCTGAATAGTATCATGAGAAATCTGATTTCTAATGCAGTAAAATTCTCAAATATCAACGGAAAAATTACTATTTCTATGCAAAGAGAATCTAATACTAACATTATTTCTGTCAGTGACAATTCGATTGGGATTTCCAAACACAATCAGGCAAAACTATTTTCACTATCCGAGAATTATACTACAAAAGGAACTTCCGGAGAAAAGGGGATTGGGTTAGGATTGCTTATCTGCAAAGATTTCGTTGAAAAACATGGCGGCAAAATTTGGGTAGATAGTGAATTAGGAAAGGGAAGTAAATTTACATTTACATTGCCTGTCAGTGATTATTAATAATATTAGGAATAAGCATTAATAACATTTCATCAATAACAGAAAGCCAACGAAACGCAAATAGTGCTCTTCGTTGG
>JAGVVH010000043.1 GCA_019135895.1 Bacteroidota bacterium
TCCTTTGTTAAGGTGACTCGATATCTTGGCGACATGGCAACCTCCATATGTAGTTTTACGCCAAGGTATCATATTTATCATATATACGAAAGAACAAATGTTACATGGTACTAGTTAGACGATGTATGTTTTCAATGTCTGAAATTAGCGCATGGTGTGTTACAGACTCCACCATGCTCTTTTGCTCAAGCTCGCACGCGCCTGCTTGCTTGCTCGCGCCCTCTCTACCGGGCGCGCCAAGCTGCGCGTTTTTGGGGTTTTCAATTTGATTTTCCGGTAATCTCTCTTTCATGGTCAAGGAGATTACAGGAGAAGGGGAGGCAACAACCGGACAGAATTTTAATTATTTTTTGTCCGCCAAGAGGAGGTTCCAGAATTTTCTTGATCGCTGGATTTCTTTTTCAAATACTTCACCGACCATGTTTTCAAGGTCCTGGTCAATGTCGCCGGTCATATCCAGGGCGATGGCATCAAACAGCTTTCTGATCTCCGCGGCGGATAGTTTTTGATTGAATAAGATTGAGATATGGGAAATCAATCCACCCAGGAGACATTTCACTTTCTTACGGCTCAATTTTGCTTTCGGCGGGCTGATGAATGCTTTTTGGATCATGGCCATCCTGGCCTGGGCCTTTAGTCCCTGGGCCTGATGGATGATCTCGCTGATTTTGGGTTCAAAGATGATGGACTTGTCCAACCGGATCAGTTTTTCCAATGCTTTATCATTGCCGCTTTGTGCCATTTTCAGAAGCGTATGAGGAAAAGTTCCATACAACATGAAGCAGGGGACCTGAACACGCATGAGGAAGATTGCTTCGGGGCTTTTCATCCAGTTCTGGATTTTATCGGCCTGTGCTTCATTTATTTCTTCATTCAGGTCTTGAATTGATGTTTCACTCAGGTCTTTTGACAACTTATTGAAGCTTTCATTGTTTGATTTTGCTTCTCTGATCGACTTTCTGTTTGCGGATTTCAACTTTTCTTGATGGTTGTGTATGCATTGGGGTTGATGGGCAATGCGTTGATAGTTTTGATACAGCAAGGACGAGTTCTGATTATATTTCTGCATCAGGTTGAATAATGATTGGTAGATTTGTTCGGGGCTTTTGTAGAATTGCAGCCATGTCTTAATCTCGGGCAGGGGAATGTCGCCTTCGATTCTTTTTCCTTTTCTCCTGAAATGTATCATCTCATGCAATTCTTGGGATGCTGAGGCTATTTGCAGGTATATTGGGGCTAGAATCTGATTTTTGTTTTGGGCCCATTTTTGGTAATGTACCATATGTTTTTGATTATTAGTTGCGGTCATTTTATTCCCTCAACTATGAAAGCTAACACAAAGAATATTTGTGTCAAGCTGCATGAGAGGAAGGCGCCGGCTCCGACGAGCTTGGCGTAGGCCGCCCATTCTCGCCGGCGCCTCCATTGTATTTAGAATATTTGATTTGTGATTTATTAGGAGATGGCTTTTCAAAAGAGGTGAATAGAGTTTGGAATCAATTAAAAAATGGTTTATCCGGCTGATGCTTACTTTTGGCAATCATTGGGTTGTTGACACTCGCTTCCACCTACAACTTTTCATCATAAGACATTCAATAGGACTGGAGATTACTGGAAGAAAGCGTGTCTTTTCATTTGGTAAGAAAACGAGCAGGTCAACTATCGGTTTGCCCGTGTTTTACATAAAGTTTCCTTGTCTCGATTAATGAGAGCGCATTGTTCTTATACTTGAATCACATCCAAATGACCTATCGCGGATATTGTGAACCACGAGTTAAGTTAGCCGTAATTTTCTGATTATTTCAGATTACTACCTTGTTGCTTTTAAAACCTACCATTATCAATTATCTCTGTAAGATATGTAACCCAGCATAAATCATTGATTATTAGAATAGAATAAAGTATTTTAAATCCTATGCTAATTTATTTGGATCAGTTTATAGCCCCTTGTAAGATGCGGCATAAGGAGAATGTATGCAGTTTCAAGCAAACAATAAAAAATTAAATAATAACGTTTCAAATAATACATATACAATTCAAGATATTTCGGAATGGCCTCAAAAGAAAATGGTTTCTCTACCTACAGTTCAAAGAGGTTTTGTTTGGAAACCATATCAAATTGAAAATCTATGGGATTCTTTATTAAGGGGATATCCAATAGGTGCTTTTGTTTTGTCACCTCGGCAGTCAGCAAATAGAGAAGAAAGTAAATATGAGATGTTGGATGGTCAGCAAAGAGCAACGGCTATTTGCTTAGGTTTTGGTAATGACACTTTCAGGGATTCTCAAGATAAAATTAAGGTGTTTATTGATCTTGAAAAGCCTAAAAATGAAGACAATAGAAAATATATTTTTCGAGTAATTACAAAATCACATCCTTGGGGCTATCGACGAATAGATAATACAAAGACATTAGACTCTGACAATATTAGGAAAGCAATGAATTTTTACAATGTGCAAGATCACTTCGAAGAGGCATTGGATAAATTCTTTCCGTTCGATGCCATATTTCCAGTTCCCTTCAATATTTTTACCGATGCGGCTATTAATAATAAAAACTTGCAGGAATTAATAGCTGCAATCAAGGAATGGCCACATTACCAGCAAATATTTCAGAGAAACACTAAAGAAATACAAAATGATTCATTAGAATGCATTACAGAGAAAAAAATAGAAAAACGGATTGATGAAATATTTATGATGGTAAAAATAATGCTAGATCGAGATAATGGGCAGAAAATTCCAGCACTTTATCTCGATTTTGAAATGTTTAAAAAGAGTCTTGATTATTCAAAATCGGAGGATGCAGATAATAGATACGCGCAGACAGATATGGATGATGACATCGCGATCGAAGAAGCTTCTGAATCGTCGGATACTTACCAAACAGATGAAGATGAGATTGAGAATCTATTTATACGATTAAATTCAGGAGGCACACCATTAAGAGGCGAAGAATTAAATTACTCAGTTCTTAAAGCATATATTGGTCAAGAACTTCAAAATAAAATTGAAAAAAGTTGTGAAGGTATATTCAAACCGTCCCGTTTTATCACTATTGCATACAGGTTGTTTCAAAATCAGCAGAAAGAAGATACTGGGGATGCAATTACAATGCGCATAAAACCCAAGCAGTTTCAAAAGACCATGAGTAAACGTCTAAAAGATTTTGAGGTCTTTTTAAATAATGTATTGAATAAGAGAGGATATGGTAACAATAATACGCTTCTAGAATATACGATTCGCTTATTAGAGTATGATGAAAAAAACAACCCTTACGGTTTGCCCTATCTAATAACATGTAAGTTGGCCGATTCAGCACCAGAAATCATATTTATGGTTCTTTACAGGTTATTGATCAAAAAAGACAGGATTGATTTTGAAACTGAACCCGTTTTACATAAAAAAATGTTGGGAATGATAACGCTCTTTGTTTGGCTTGGTAAGGGAGAAAAACAGCGAGACCATGCAAAACTATTATCAAATATCTGGCCATGTGCTAAAACGCTGAGAAAGGAATTATTCTGGTCATCTTCGACAGTGCAAAGGGCCATGCTAAACAATATACTTACGCTTTTTCCTACATATGATAAAAAACATGACAGAAATAGATTGATAGGCATCCTTGGTTATGATGCACAAAGTAATAGCGATATAAGATCTAAATTTCATAAGGAAACTGGATTCGGAAGTTTTATAGACAAAATGTTTTTTAACCGTGATTTGATTTTATATGCGCAAAGAGAATTTTTGGCCAAAAGTTTTAAAAAAAATCAGTATTATTTAGATGATACAAATCTGCCTTTTGATTGGGATCACATTTCACCAAACAAATATATTTATAAAAAGTTTGGGATACCCCGACTTATAAAGGATTGGTATAATTCCAATGGGAACTACAGAGCATGGCCGTATTCCTTGAACAGGATAGATCAAGATAATGTGCCAGCAATTAAGCTAAATCCTTTAAGCATGAAAAACTACTCCGAAGAAGAGTATGAAGCAATATGTAAAAAATGGAAGCAACATTTAAACGAACCCAATTTAACTGATGTGGAGTTGAAAGAGCGATTAGAAAAGTGGTCATTTTGTGATGATGGATGGGCAAGTTGTAATGTAACAGACATGAAAAAAGAATTTAAGCCTGTGTACAATTTAATAATGAAAAGGAATCTATCTATCTGTAAAGAATGGTATGAGCAACTCAAGATAGAGGAATTATTACCGAACAAGGAGACCCTTTTCCCTACTGTGATTGATGGCCGAAAATGGGATTTGAATCCGACATACGATAAAGAATTAAAGCAAACATTATGTGGTGAGGACTATAACACCTGGGTGAGTAAACCTATTACCATAGGTGAAGCATTTATTTACATGTTTTTTTCGTATAGCAGGGATGTAGGAGAAATGCTGCAAGAGGATAATGTTGATTTCGGAATATATGAACCCAGATTTTCCATTAGAAAATAATTATGTTCAAGTTTTGCATCATGGCGGACCTGATGCATTGGCCCACAAGCCGCAAAACCAGGCCCGCTTCTTTCTCGGGACAGACAAT
>JAGVVH010000460.1 GCA_019135895.1 Bacteroidota bacterium
TTCAATTTGGAATTTAACCGTTGCTTTCAGAGCTTTAAAAACTTTCAAGATAGTTGAAACGGTTGCGCTACTCGCTCCATTTTCCAACTTAGAAATCTGTGCTTTTTGAACTCCAATTAATTTTCCCAATTCTTCTTGGGTCATTTTTTTTTCTTTTCTAATCTGCTTCAGTTTCTCTCCCAATATTTCCATGCTGAGTTCAAATTCATATTGCTCTCTTTCAGGCGTACCTCGTTCTCCGAAGTATTTGTCCTCCAGCTCTCCTAAAGTCTTATATTTTTTTGTTTCCATTTTTTTATTTTGATTCGTTTATTTTATCTCTTTTCTTTTTTTCGAAATACTCCCTCTTTATCTGCTCAGCTTTTTGTATTTCCGAAAGAGGTGTTTTGTTGGTCTTTTTTATAAGTCCATGAGTAGCAACAACCAAAGTCATTTCATCTTCTTCTGTGTCCCAAAATGCAAAGAGTCGATAATATTTACCGCTATCGTCAACTCTAAATTCAAATATTCCGTCACTACTTTTCAATTTAGTAAACCATTGTCCGAATAATCGTTCCTTGGTCTTACGCATAGCTTGAAACAATTTCTTTTTAGGATTAATATCAAGTGAGTTGGTAAATTCTTCTGCTTGTTTAAGAAATATTACTTCAATGGGTTTTTCCATATTTGTCAGTCACGATTAGTTTCCAAATATAGAAACAATGTTGACGAATTCAAAGTAATTTCTGTTAAAAATGGAAATCTCTGGTTTTCTTAGCTTGGCCACAACGGTTACATGTATGAAACGTTGGGGATTGCGGGCTTCGTCACTGTCTGACACTTCAATTAACCACTTAAACCTCAATGTTTTATACATGATGTTGTGCGCTGCCATTCTTTATATTTTCTAATATGTCATATCAATTGAAAGATTTATGAGCCTCCAAATCTATACCAATGAGGTCCAATTTTTTCGACAACATGAATTGAATATTGTCCTAATTGAAAATCAGTCGCAACAGTATCATTTCCGTGTTTGTAGAAATATCCCCAAAGTCCATCTAAAAATCCGTCAACAATAAAGATTGAAACGCTATCAATTTTATGATAATCTCTCAATTTAGACTTCTCCAATCGACTCCTAAAATCCTCAAAAGTATCCTCATTAATGTCAAGTTCTTTTAAAACGTCTTTGTAATATCTGGGATAATCACCTAGCGTGTATAACTCACCAGTCACGGAGTTTGTATCCCTGACTACTATATATTTCGAGCTGTCAAGCTTCGAGTCCATCCTAACAGAAATCTTATTTATATATTTTTGATGTCTTTGGCAGTCATCAAGTTGAAAAAACTTTCCGTAGTTGTCGAAATCAGTTACCAGTCTATTTGCAAATACTGTATCGATATCTACACTATGAGGATTGGGGATTGCACTCATAAAAATCAATGCAGGAATTGTCCGAAGTATCAAGAATCCAAATATTAGAATCAATGGAATCCCCATAATTAGCCATATTTTCTTTTTCCTATTCATTTTTCACTCATATGTAGTTCATTCCTATGGTTACGCACAACGGTTGACGGTATGGGGCGTGGCGGCTAAATGGCAGTTTCCTGTCGAGGTATACAAAGTTTAATTACGATTGCAAAGCTTCGGTGTATACTGAAAGCAGCCATGACCTATACCGTTTGTTATGGTGCGTAGTTAATTAAACTAAATGTCGATTGAAATATTAACTTTTCCCCCAAGTCCTTTTTCAACTATATCAAAAAGTGTACTCAAAGTTATGTTACTGCCGTTATTCTCGACACGTGAAATATATGTCCTTTTCTTGTCAATGATTTGAGCTAATTCTTCCTGGGTCATATTACGAGATTCTCTTGCTTTTTTTAACAACAGACCTATTTTGAATGATTCGGATTCTCTTTCAAGGTTGTCACGTCTTTCAGTACCCTTTTCGCCATAAACACGATCCTTGATTTCAGCCCAGGTTGAAATGTCTGTTTTGTTATTTTTTGCTTTCATAGTATTCCATCATTAATTTTGTTGCCTTTTCAATTTCACTTTTTGGTGTTTTCTGTGTCTTTTTCTGAAAACCGTTTAGAAGGATAACTAATTTCCCTTTGTCAAAAAAGCAGAATACACGCCAAGTATCAGTCCCTATTTGAATTCTTGCTTCGTAAAGCCCTTTGGTTTCTACAATGCTTTTCAAATAAGTCGTTGGTATCCTTTCTAAAGTCTCAATTGCCTCTAATATCTTGAAAATCTTATTCTGAACCTTAATTGGTTGCTTTTTCAAAAAGTCCTCAAAATAGTTCTTGTAAGCAATTATCTCTCGGATCTTCTCCATTATTCATCAAGTCAAGCGCAAAGGTAACTTTAAAGTTACAATTCTCCAAATTAATCGAGATCTATCATTAGTGGGCATTAGATTTTAATAGTCGTTCATTGAAATTATGAAGTAATCGCGTCTGTAGCATTTTTTTCGAGCGTGACGATTTGAATTGAAAAAGTGGATTTTTGCTTTGAGAAAAGCATCTATCCATGAATCAAGGCAAGTATATCTTCGCTCAACTTACAGATTTTTTACCTCGCAGGGTATTTGATAGAATCGTTGACAAGTATGAGGGCAATAAGCGTGTAAGATCATTTACATGCTGGAATCAAATGCTCTGTATGGTGTTTGGGCAACTGACAGCAAGAGACAGCATGCGAGATTTGATGTTGAGCCTTGAAGCACACCAGTCAAAGTACTATCATCTCGGTTTTGGTTCAACTGTCTCACGCAGAAATCTTGGCACGGCAAATGAAAAAAGGAACTGTAAAATCTTTGAAGAGTTTGCCTATGTGCTGATTGTAGAAGCACGCAGAAGCTGTAACCGGAATGATTTTGAGATAGAGGTTGATGGCAATGTTTATGCGCTGGACTCTACAACAATAGATCTTTGTTTAAGCGTCTTCTGGTGGGCTGAGTTCCGAAAGCATAAGGGAGGGATAAAAATCCATACTCTATTTGATATAAAGACCTCTATTCCCGGCTTTATCCACATTACCACAGCCAGGGTTCACGATGTCAACATTATGGACCTCATTCCATATTAAAAAGGGAGTTTTTATGTTACTGACAAAGCATACACCGACTTTCATAGACTGCACAGAATACATGCTAACGAGTCATTCTTTGTTATAAGAGACAGGGATAATCTTCAGTTCAAAAGGATGTACTCAAGGGCAGTAGACAAAACAACCGGTGTTATCAATGACCAGATTGGAAGGTTGTTGGGTCCTAAATCAAGAATCGAATATTCTGAAAAGCTGCGACGAATAAAGTATTATGACGCCGAACATGACCTGCACCTTGTTTTCCTGACCAATAACATGGACCTTAATGCCACTGAGATTGCATTCCTTTATAAGAAGAGATGGGAAGTAGAGATGTTATTCAAATGGATGAAGCAGCATCTTAAAATAAAAGCCTTCCGGGGAACTACTATCAATGCTGTGAAGATCCAGATATACTGTGCAATCATCGCTTATTGCCTGGTTGCTCTGGTTGGTTACAAATTGAAAGTTGGACGTTCAATCTACGAAATATTACAGATCCTCAGCATCTCACTACTGAACAAAACGCCTGTAAAAGAGATACTTACGAAACATGATTACAATAATGTCAAAGAACTTAATAATAACCAATTAATAATCAGTGGGTTTTAAGTGCCCACTACTGCGAAATTACCTGTATTTAAAAGTTGCGTAGCTACTTCTCGTAAAATTGAAACACTTGTTCCCCTTGCTAATAAATAGAAGCTTTCAATACCTTTAGACATTCCAAGTTTTATACGTCTTAGATATGGTTTAATTCCGTAATTTAAAAATGTTTCTTCTTTTGCAACTAATACAACACCAACTTTCAATATTTGTTTCGAAAAAGATAGAGGTGTATCATCATCATACTCTCGTGTTGAAATTTGATTAACAAATCGCAGAAACTCATCGGATTCTTTTTTGTATTCTTCTTTTATATTTCCACCATATAATTTTTTACCAAAAAGATATAATTCTCTTAATAAAATTCGAGTAAATAAACCATTATCATCAATTTCTTCAATTAACTCACAACGCTCGAAAACATCAAAACTTTCAGATATATTTTCATCAATGAATGTTGATAAGATATTTGAACTATTTTTCTCAATTTTGAGTAGAATTTTCTTGGTTACTGAAATATCCAAAGCTTTTCTGAAATTTTCATTTATATATGGTTTTGTGTGTTTAAGAAAAGCATCTTTAACATATATCGTTGTCGCCTTAACTATGTTTTTTGTTGGATTGTCTTCAAATCTCAATTTAACAATAGCCTTGCCATCTTTTAAAGCCGTTTCTAAATTATATTCATTTACCCAATTTATTGACAACGTAGGAATGTCAATGTCAGGAAGCTCTTTGGCTATATTTTTTAATGCTTTTGTACAAGGACCTTCGACATCGCTTTTTATCGAATGTTTTCTTAGCGATTTAAAGGGATGTGCTAAAATTCTCCATATAAATCCAAAATATATTTGAAAGTTTTCGGGTTTTGTAGCTCCAATGTACAAAAGCATTAATATAATTAATACAAGCAAAGAAGAAATTCCATGTCCTTCAATAAACACTTTAATATATTCGATAATTTTATTCATGGTCAAGCTTATATTGTTCTACACAATCCATCCTATCACAGTAAAATTTAATTTTTGTACCACTCTCAACTGGAAGCATAATTCCAATGTTTTGATTGTTCATTATAGAACCACACGAACTGCAGGTTAGTTTCCCTTCAATAAAATCTTCATATTGAGATGTCTTTTTTAAGACTTCTTCTATTTGTGTGTCAAGTATTGCGTTTACTTCTATTTTATTTTTCTTGGTAAACATATGTCAAATATTTTCATTTATTTTTCTTGTTGCTTGGCAATAAATACAGCTCTTTTGCAATTTTTGGTCGTGTGTCGGGACTTACAAATATGCTGTTTTGTGCGTTAGCTATTCATTTTATCGTTTTTCTATCTTTGTCTTTAGTAGCAAATTGTATGCTGTGTTGTTTTTCTCACACTTGGCGGTAACGTTCGGCGGTATGTGTTGTTGGCGCCGCTTCGGGGTGGCGCGTGTTTTTGCACTCGTGGTGCGCTGCAGGGTTATGATTGTTATTAGTTTATTCTCGCGTTGGCAAAAACTCTACTTTAGCCAGAAGGTTCTCGCGGTGCGGTGCGCCAATGACATATACCGACCTGTTACCTGCTGGGCTTTTTACTTCTTATTTGCATCTTACGGGGATCCTGCCTGGTGTCAAATACATCAGTTATTAACACACCCTCTTTGACCCTTTTGTAGATAATCTTGTAGTTACCCTCTACGAGGTACCTATGTTCTTCATTAAGTCTTATGAGATTTGGCTCAAGTTGTCCTGATAAAGGATGTTTGATCAGTTGTTTGGTGGCATTGAATATATTTGTACGGATTCTGGAAGCGACGTTAATGTTAGCCGACGCTTTGTAGAATTGGTAAATTTCAAGTAGTGAATTAGCTGCAAAATCAGTCCAGATGATTTTCATGGGACTACCAGGATTCTGATTCTTTTTCTAAGGCATCTTGAGTCTTGTATTTGCCAGATTTGTAATCTTGGCTTGATTTTTCAGCTCTTTCAATTAACTGTTTCTGCGTAAATGGTTTCAGTTTCCTTTCAGATCGGACTTTATTTTCTAGAATGGCCAACTCAATCTTGTTGAATATTTTTTCATCTTCAAGACCGGCTATGTATTCAATTGCATTGAGTTTTCTTGTCTGTAAATCCATGACTGCTATTTTTTACAAATATACAACACAAAAGCCTACTTTATGTTAACTCAACTTAGCCTTGCAGGTAACGTTCGGCGGTATGTGTTGTTGGCGCCGGGTCGGGGTGGCGCGAGTTTTTGCACTCGTGATGCGCTGCAGGGTTATGATTGTTACTAGTTTATTCTCGCGTTGG
>JAGVVH010000011.1 GCA_019135895.1 Bacteroidota bacterium
AATAATTATGAAAAAAACAATTCTTATTGTGTTAATTTTACTTGCAACAATACCGTTTGGTTTCTCCCAGTCGGGCTTTGTTGCTGCTGCAGGTAATAATGCGGGCAATTGCTCTTGGTCATTCGGGCAGTTATTTAATTCAAATTCAGTATCTGGTGTCGGTTTTTTGAATGAAGGTCTTCAACAGGCTTTTCTATATACAGGCGATGATACCTTGCTGGTATATGCCGCGAATATCCCTTATGAATATCGCAGTGGCCATTATATCACGAAAACGGGAGATACTACTTTTTACCTGTTGCCGACTTATGGCTTAGACAGCCTGATGTCAGTGATGCTTTATGGCGTCACCTGTCCAAACGATTCGCTAATTACTGCTCCCTATAGCGTTTGTTCTATTCCGGTGGATATGAATCGTCCTCAGGTTGAACCGGCTCCGGCAGCTGAAGTGGGTGTTAGCAACAATGCCCCTGATGAATTTCCCTGTGATGAGACTACAACGGTGACATGGCAGTTTGCGGTTGCTGACAAGACCTTAGATTGTCAGCAAAATATCAGGGTTTTGTTTCCACCCTGCGGAGAGAGCTTTACAGTGAGAGATGCCAACGGCAATGTTTATAACACTTTGCGTCTGGGTTGTTTGTGTTGGACAAAAGAGAATCTTAAATCTACCATTTATGATGACGGACTTAATACCCCCGTTCCTATAGCTCTGATATACAATGCTGAGATGTATCCTGATACAGCTGCAAATTTGGCTCTATTCGGAAGGCTTTATAGTTGGTATTCGGCAATGCATCTCCCCGAAGGGGATAATGCCGCAATTCCTGATGCTGATGAACATGGATATATACAGGGTGTCTGCCCTGAGGGATGGAGAGTGCCTACTATCGATGAGTATCAGAGAATCTATGCCTTTTCTTCTCCCGAGCTAAGAACCTTTGACTACTGGCTAATGGCCGGAAATAATAGCTCAAATTTTAGTGCTTTTCCGGGAGGAATTTACAATAGCGCAGCCAACAGTTGTTTCTATCTGAATGGAGATGCTTTTTTCTGGACCTCAACCGCTGCTTCTGCTCTTGGAAAATATGTCCATCTGACTTGTAATTGTCCTGATCTGCTTTTTAATGACATTGGAAAAGTGGATGGAATGAGTATCAGATGCTTAAAGAATTAAGAAAGAATAATTATTAAAAATCAAAAATATCAAAAAATGAAAAAATTACTATTATTTATTATATTTGTTGCAGTAACAATTGGGATGTTAGTTGCACAAACTCCGCAAATGACCTATCAGGCGGTAATCAGAGATGCCAACGGGCAATTGTTAACCAACCGCAGTGTTGATGCAACCGTTAAAGTCAAGGTTGGAGCGAACGAACTTTTCAGCCAAACCTACAATGAAACCACCAATATTCATGGTCTATTGACCGTAAAATTTGGGGATGCGGGTTTTGCAACCATTGACTGGGCAAATGCCACTATCAGTTGTGAAGTAAGAAACGGGGCAGATGTTTATATTGCCGAGAACTTTCAGCCGGTGACTGCCGTTCCTCTGGCAATAAAGGCCATCTCCGAAAGCGATCCACAATTTAATGCTTCTGTTGCTTCTGACATAACGGCTAGCGATACCTTGTATTGGAACCACAAGTTGGATGCCGAAGTTGACGGTTCCATCACCAATGAGCTACAAGTATTAAGTATACGCAAAGATACTATTTATCTCAGCAATGGCGGTTTTGTGAAATTGCCGGCAGTAATTGACACTACCAGCCTTGATGATGCATACAACAATGGTTCCGAGATCATTGCCGATGCCGGTCCGGTGATTATCAATGGCACTGGTGGTTTTTTGGTTACCGGGGAAGATGGGTTTGGAACAATTCCTGCCAGCGGACCCGGAACCAGAATGATGTGGTATCCCGCGAAAGCAACGTTCAGGGCAGGTTATGTTGATGGTACACAATGGGATAATGATGGTATTGGTCAATATTCAACTGCCATGGGATTTAATACTACAGCAAGCGGTCAAGCTTCAACTGCCATGGGATTAGTTACTACAGCAAGCAGTCAAGCTTCAACTGCCATAGGATTAGGTACTACAGCAAGCGGTCAAGCTTCCATTGCCATGGGTTTAAGTACTACAGCAAGCGGTCAAGCTTCCACTTCCAGTGGATCAGCTACTACTGCAAGTGGGCATTTTTCCACTGCCTTAGGTACGAGTACATTAGCAAGTGGTTATGCATCCACAGGTATGGGATGTAATACAACGGCAAGTGCTATTTATTCAACTTCTATGGGCTTAAATACAACTGCAGGTGGGCTTGCATCCACTGCCATGGGCTCTTCTACAACTGCAAGTGGTCTTTTTTCTACTGCCATGGGCTCTTCTACAACTGCAAGTGGTCTTTTTTCCACCGCTATGGGTTTTTCTACAACTGCAAGTGGTTCTAATTCCACCGCAATAGGAGAGTATAGTAAAGCACAATCGTATGCTTCAGTAGTTTTAGGAAGAAATAATATTGTTGCCGGAAATCCAACTGAATGGATTTCGACCGATCCCCTTTTTGTTATTGGAAACGGAACAGATGCAAGCCATCCTTCCAATGCGCTAACCGTTTACAAAAACGGGAATATGGATGTTAATGGAATAGTAACTGCTACAGGGGGCAATTCTACCGAATGGGATAGTGCCTATAATTGGGGAAATCATGCAACTAAAGGTTACTTGACTAGTTATACCGAGACAGACCCCGCTGTTGCAGCTAATTTTGATTTTAGCGGAGCTGCAACAGGCGACCTTTTGCAGTTTGATGGCACAAAATGGGTAAAAGTAACCCCCAATTATTTAACAAGCTATACAGAAATACAAAATCTTTCTGATGTAATTACTAATGATAATTCTGCAAATGCTCAAATAAAAAATGTTACCGACCCAACTGATGCCCAAGATGCCGCAACGAAAGCTTATGTGGATGCATTATTTGAACAAATAAATGCTTTATCAGCAAGAATAGAAACTTTAGAACAAGCAGGAGATACTATAGAATGGGGTACCCCATTTACAGACAGCCGAGATGGAAATGTTTATAAAACTGTAAAAATCGGCAATCAAATGTGGATGGCAGAAAACCTGAGATATTTGCCAAGTGTGGTTGGTCCCGATTCAAGTTCTACAACAAAACCCTATTATTATGTTTATGATTACAATGGAACTGATGTTGATTCAGCCAAAGTAACTTATAATTATAACACTTATGGGGTATTATACAATTTAACTGCCGCTATACCTTCATATCCGGATCGAGACCAATATAACGAACAAGGTGTTTGTCCTGATGGATGGCGTTTACCAAGTGTCTCTTCTATTGGTGATTTAGCCAATTATTTTTATGGACGTGAATATGTAGCTGGAGACAAACTGAAAGAAAGTGGTACAGTCCACTGGAATGCCCCAAATTCAGGTGCAATCAACAGTAAAGGCTTTACCGCCCTCCCGGGTGGAGCTTATAGCTCGTATAGTAAGTCTTTTTATAATATTGGTGAAAGTGGGCAATGGTGGACTAATAAAGCTGCTGATAATGTACATGTAACTGAAGCTAATCTTATTTATTATTGGTATATGTATTACAATTCTAGCGAATTGCAGATAATAGATTATAATGAGTTTGGGTATATAGACCCATCATTCACTATGAAAGATTGTGGATTTTCTGTGCGTTGCTGGAAGATTTCAACACCTTAAAATATGAATTTTCATCTCCATGATATTAAAAATAAAGCTTCTATTAAATTGATTTATAGTTATAAATATTAATTATATAATGAAAAAATTACTATTATCCATTGTATTTGTTGCAGTAACAATTGGGATGTTAGTTGCACAAACCCCGCAAATGACCTATCAGGCGGTGATCAGAGATATCAACGGACAGTTGTTAACCAACCGTAGTGTTCAGGCAACCGTTAAAATCAAGGTTGGAGCAAGCGAGCTTTTCAGCCAAACCTATACTGAAACTACCAATATTCATGGTCTATTGACGGTTACATTTGGACACGCTGATTTTGCAACCATTGACTGGGCAAATGCCACTATCAGTTGTGAAGTAAGAAACGGGGCAGATGTTTATATTGCCGAAAACTTTCAGCCGGTGACGGCAGTGCCGCTGGCAATAAAGGCCATCACCGAAAGCGATCCACAGTTTAATGCTTCTGTTGCCTCTGACATAACGGCTGCAGATACCTTATATTGGAACAACAAGCTGGATGCCGAAGTTGACGGCTCTGTAACCAATGAGTTACAAATATTGAGTATAAGCAAAGATACTATTTATCTTAGCAACGGCGGTTTTGTGAAATTACCGGCAGTAATTGACACCACCAGTTTAGATGATGCATACAACAATGGTTCTGAGATCATTGCCGATGCCGGTCCTGTGACCATAAATGGCACCGATGGTTTATTGGCTACCGGTACATTAAATTCAATGGGGACAATT
>JAGVVH010000166.1 GCA_019135895.1 Bacteroidota bacterium
GTTAATGATATAATTTTTTATTATTTTTGAATTCGCGTTGGTCGGTTGGCCGAGTGGCTAGGCATCGGTCTGCAAAACCGGGTACGGCGGTTCGAATCCGCCACCGACCTCAACATTATCCCCTCTTTGTACAGCGAAGGGGGGATTTTCTTTTCGCCCCGAAACATGCTACAAAGCGGAGGGAAGAAAAGAAAAAACCTTGGGACAGCGATAAGGTGAGCAGTTGAGGATGATTAAATTTAAGGTTCATCAAATATCATTGTCTTAGCTAGACGCCAAGATGAGTTGTTATTACAGAGTGACATTCATTTTGGCTCTTAAATAAGCTCCCAGGTCTAAGGGCAGTTTCCCAGTATTACTGACCACCAAATTAATCCATTGTTGTGTTCTATTCTCTATTGGTTGTTCCCAATAATGAGATAGGGTTTCTTCGTCAAATGAACGTAATAACGACTCAATTTGAGGTAATTGGAATGCCAGGTTGACTATAATTCTTGGTAACTTATCATAGAGCCTTCCATTCCAGGTAATATAACCTTGACCACCAGCAGTGAAGGCATCACGTATGTTTTTACATACAACTCCCTCTAAATTTACCAGCCAAACAGTAAGTCTATTATACTTATCCTGCCTACCGCTGAACAGCTCTGGGAAAAGGATTATCGCTTTTGATCTATACTCTTGACGCAATTCAGGTGAGACGTTATTCCAAAGCTTAATGATAAGTCCTTTCGATTTCTCACCGCTATTATCAAGCCACCAACAATCTTCTCCTGGCTCAATTGACTTTCGATAATAATCTACTATTGGCTTAAATGGATTGGATTCTTGCCGCAACTGATCATAAGGGATTTCAAGCTTATCGAAGATGGTGTTACCTTGCTCTAATTCCATATTAATTTGGTAGCGAGGAGAATGGGTTATTACTACATCAGAAAGGCAATCTTCATATGGTCTACATTTAAACATTATTGGTTCTACCATTTTACCAAAAAGCAAATAGATTCTCTCTATCCCATCTATTCGGGTTCCTTCCATGATAGAATTTCCAGTCGTGATCCAATGATTTTGTTTGGTAGTTTTTACTTCTACTCCGTAATATTTTTTGGCAATAATATCTGGAAATCTTTGTCCTGAAATTAGCTCAATAGTATTTTCGAAATCAGTCCCTCGTGCTTTTTCGGACATTATATCCACTACAGTGGATTCGAGGTCTCTGCCCAGTAATTTCAAATAGGTCTCGGGTTTTGAGTTGGCATTGGATTCGAGAATTGCTACGGTTTCATTCAATAATTTTGAAAACGCAGATTGGTCTGGTTTGGGATTGCTGGAAATAACCATGTCTGTCAGGATTTGAAATATAATGTCCAGAGTTTTTCTATTCTTTTAGCTATATGGTAGGCTAATAGAGGGGGAACAGCATTTCCTATTAACTTGTAGGCTGAAGAAGCGCTTATAAGAAACCTATTTCTGGATTTTGGAATTATAAATTGATAATCAGGAGGGAAAGATTGAATTAGCGCACATTCTCTTGGGGTAAGTCGTCTTTCTGGTAGACCAATTTCCAGCTCTTCGTTTATTTTTCCGCCATGCTCTTTGGACAAACGTCTAAACTCAATATTTCCATGGTGTTCAGCCCTAATAGTAGGACCAATACCATCTATATTCACTTCACTTTGACCTTGACAATGTTTGCCCATGTATTTGGCCTTGGAATAATACCTCTGAGAAGGGTCAACGGATTCTTCGGGCTCCTTGAGATAGCCTAAAATAGTTTTGAGAGTTACAGATGATTTTAAATGGCTGTTCTTTTTATTGAATGCATGAGTGGGTTTTGGATATGGATTATACTTATCATTTATGGTTTGCCTGGAAAGTTCTTTTAAGGATGATGGCTTAAGCGCCGATTTCTTAATCCCAATGAATATTACTCTTTCTCTGGATTGAGGGATTCCATAATCTGCAGCATGAAGTACTTGGGGATCAAGAACAATATATCCATTTTCGTCAGCACTGGCAAAATCATTCTGTATAATTGTTTTGACGTTAGAAAGATTAACAAGACCTTTAACATTTTCGGCAATAAATATTTTGGGTTTTGTTATCTCTATTACATCCCTTAGCCACATATATAACTTACCTCTGGTTTCAATTGTGGGAATTTCGTTTTTAATAATCTTTCCTTTGTGATCCTTGTGAGAATTAAAACCGCTGCGCAGCCCGGACATGCTAAAATCCTGACAAGGGAATCCCCCGGTAACAATATCTATATTACTTGGGAAAATATTAGCACCCTGTCTATGTGCCTTAACTAGATCTACAATGCTTTCGACATGATATATGCTTGCATTATGACCTCTTTTTTGAAAGTAGGATAACCATGCAGTTCTTGCCTCAACTAGTATGTCATTCGCAAAAACTGTTTGAAATTTGGTGGGTTGCAATAGCACATAATCTTCATTTACATTTGATTTGATGAAATCTGGATTAGATTCTTCATTGATCGAGTTTTTATGGACAATAAATTCTCCCTCGAAACCAATATCCATACCACCACAACCGGAGAACAATGAAAGAAGTCTTAATGGCTTTAAAGGGTTTGCATCTTCCGGTGGACCGTAATTAAAGTTTAATTGGGGTTCGGAAAAGATTAGATCAGAATCTTTATTTGGCATAGACTGGTAATAATCACAGTTTAGATTTAGATTGCATTTATTACATAATGGTTTTGAGGCTTTACAGACTAAGGCTCCATAATCGAGTATAGCCCAATTAAGTTCTTTACAGTCCTTGACATTGACAACTTCATGTGCTAATTCCTGAACGATTTTATCATTACGGATATCTTTAAACTCTCTATTTAAGAAATATCTTCTCAATACCCTGGACATGTTAACATCAATAAGGGCGGCTCTCTTGTTTAATAAGAATAACTTGTATGCATTAGAGATGTAGACTGTCGAAAGATTGCTTTCCTGTAATGAGGTTGTACTTTGAGGTAGAACACCTGAATTGGATTTGTATTCTTGGGCAATCTTATAAATACGTTTTGCTCTGTGGTTGTACAATCCAAGAGGTTTCAATAACTCTGCCAATTCATCAATTGATGCGTGGCTAAGTGACTCCCAGGTTGGGAATTGTTTAAAGAAGGTATTATAATATTTGGCTACTGATTCAGCCTTGGTTTTTTGCAAAAGGATTTCACTAAGGATTAATTCATAACTTGTGACAGCTTCATTCCTCCATGGGAATTCTCTTCCATTAACTTGAAACCAGTTTAATAGTTCTTGACGAAAAAATGGTATTTTTTTCTTATTCCACATATGGCAAAGATAGGAACTTGGCTTGGTTTAAATATGACTTATTAATCATTGCTCAATCAATTCTTTTGGAACTGATATTTTGTACTTTGATATATAAACACCCCATTTTACAATAGCCCTGTCACCGGCGCCCAATTCTATCCTGGATTGATCAACAAAGTCCAACCACTTATGATTGGCTTTGGAAGCGATAAACAGAAACAGACGTTTTACTTTTATGGAGTTGCAGCTTTCAAGCAATTCCTGCAGGGTATCTGGCCGAAGATTTACCAGACCCTCAAGTATCTGATAACATTCCATAATATCGAATCGATCAGGAGTCAGATATAAGCATTCAAGTAATGCACGTTCAGGGGATGATATTTTAAGTTTCCAAGTCTCTAGGGAATAATCAATCAAAGCAAGGTTTGAAGGTAGAAACTTACTTCTTATATGTATGATCTGGTTGCTCCACTCCTGAATGAGAAACCATTTGGGCAGTTTGACATATTGGGGTGAAAACAGATAAAGAGGCTCCTTATCCGTCCGTACGTAATGGGATAAACCCTGAAGAGATATAGATGTTAAACCACCAACATGTACCGGCAACTCTGTTTTTCTTTGTAAGGAGTTTAAAGCTCCTGTCCATCTCACCTTTTCATTTGGCCGTTTGAAAGCACCGATCCCATATGATTCAAGCCAGCCGCTTTTCAGATAGTATTGTTGCAGATCGCGTGAGATTCCGTTTCTCGCAAGCCATGATGCAAGAAGTACTGTCCCTGGGACATGGCTTGATAAAAGACGCATTAATTTTTTGTCATAATTAGTAGTCATGCTTCCCAAAATAGAAAATATTTAATGAATGACAAACTTAAAAACACAAACATTCATCAAATATTATGTACTATAGGTAGTAATACTAATAATATTGGAAAATAATTAATGATGAGAGTCTATTTTTGTCTTGTGCGAAAGACACCCAAAACTATGCTCGTATCGAGTCTATGCTGTTAAGTGCCTTGTCGGCATCATCAATGTTGTTGAAAACATGAAATGAAACCCTGATAGCATTGAGACCGCCTTCATTGACTACCCTGACCTTGATGCCTTTCTGCATCATCCTTTCTGAAATCTCACCCGCCTTCAGACCTGGTATCCTGAATGAGATCATTGATGTACGGTAAGCCCTCTCCTT
>JAGVVH010000326.1 GCA_019135895.1 Bacteroidota bacterium
AGTCGAAAGAGCTAAAAAGAATATCACACAGGCTCAACTGGCAGAATTAGTGAATGTCAGTCGGCAAACTATCAATGCTATTGAGTTGGGGAAATACAATCTGTCAACCATTCTCGCTTTAAAAATCGCTCATGTTTTTAATGAATCCGTTCATAATATTTTTGAGCTTGAAGAATCCGACTGGGAATCCTGATATGACCACTAACGTTCGTCGGGACCGGGGCCGCGGAGCAGATGAGCTTATGAGCCACCAACCGGCTTTTGTTCGGCAGGCATTTAGGTTACCGTGCAAAAAACGGGACAACTAGTCCCGCCTCAGGCGGGAAACAACTTACTTATATTGTCCGTGTCAGGTGCTGCCGTGTTTCTTATGGAGCATGGTCAATGAGAAATGTTCAGCACTTTGATAATATCCAGACCGGCAGCTAGTTTCTTATGGAGCATGGTCAATGAGAAACAGTTAACTTATCCCATTTATTGATAAACTTCTCAGCTTTATTCCTGGTTTGATTTCTGCGGTTATGAATGTTGATTCTGACAAAATCCATTACCTCGTCCCGGTCTTTGATCTGCCTGAAGAACTTATCGAATGAAGAAATTGTATGTCCAACTACAATATTCAGGCATTCATCTGTCTGATACTTTGCGTTCTTGACCTTTAATAATTCTTTTGTAATTCTTTCTGTGAGATAAGGTTTTGCCTTGGTTATAACCGCAGAACCTTTTACAATATTTGCTGCTGTTATCATGACAGGACCTTCAATTTCAGAGAAGTAAAGATTGAAAATCTCATCAAACTTTTTGTTATTATCACATCTTGTGAGATTAGCTATAATAAGTATCGCGGACCATTTTATGAATTTGTTTTCTGATTTCAGATTGTCTTTGAAAACATCAAAATAAGGGTAGATGATTTCCGGCTTTTTTTTACTCAGCAGAAGCAGTGTATTGTTGCACCCATATTTGATGCGAGCCTCCTTTTCATTAATACCCGAAATCAAGTATTTCAATAATTCAGGTGATTTGATCACCAATTCAGCAACCTGCTGCAAATCCCTGTCTTTTGGGATCAGTTTATCAAATACTTCCTGTTTATTCATAATTATTTTATGGGAACGTATATCTCAGTTTTATTTCTATCAGGATTGGTTTTTGAAAATTTAACATATTTCTCAAAACATGGCGTATCTCTCAACTCATAATTGCTTTCCGGAAGCCAGGTATTTAAAATCGCATTATATACAGAACCAATTTTATCAGGACTGCCTTTGAATTCAAAAACAGCGTATTTACCTCCTTCAATGTTTTTTACACCTGTTTCACCTTCTGGTTTAATGTCTTTACTGATAGTAACACAGCAATCATAATGGCACTTTTCATCTTCCGTAATACTGGGATCATTATATGAAATTCCCAGGTATTCCTGGTTAAAACCAAATAGTCGTTTTTCTTTAAGGAAGCCCCGGATTTTTTCCCAGGCCTGACTATAATCATTTGATTTATAATCACCAATAAGACGGATATATATGGCCCGTCTGGTTGTCCGTTCAGCTATTTCAGGCTTTAATTTAAAGCCATCCGGGAGAGTTTTATCAGTGATTAACGTTTTCATGGTAATAGGATTATTCGTATTCCGGAATTCTGTTGGTGAAACTCCAAAATATTTTTTGAATGCTTTTGTAAATGATGCCGGACTATCATATCCGATTTTATAAGCTATTTCATCAACCTGATGTGAACTGTATTTGAGAAGAGTGGAACCGGCCTCTAACCTGCACCTGATAATATAGGAACCAATCGGTTCCCCAAGGTAGCTACTCATTATTCTGTGAAAATGATATGGAGAAATGGCTGACATCTGTGATAGTTTATCCAGGTCAAGTTTCTCATCCAGGTGTCTGGAGATATAGTCTACTACTATATTTATCCTCTTAAGATGTTCTTGTCTGGTAATCGGTTTCACCTGTGTAATGGATTAAATCTTTATGTAAAAGTATTTCAGGCTCTGTCCGGAAGCATTTCCAATCTTGCTATTTTAATCGTAAGACGGGAGTCTCAGTTGCACCTGACGTTTGGCGGAACCGGGGCCGGGGAGTAGACGGGCTTATGAGCCACAAACCTGAGTAAGTGGTGAATAATGTGTTGTTGGTGCAGAGTAGCGGTGGCGGTTCGTGGCGTCAGCCACAAAACTGCCTCATTAGCCAGATGACTCTCGCGGTGCGGAAAACCAACGACATATGCCGGCCTGTTGGTATTGGTTATTCGATATTTGATGTATTAGATTTAAAAATGGTATTTATCGTGAACTGATTATGTTGAAGTTCCAGTTTGATTATTATCGCTAAGTTCTCAAATTTTGGATCAAAATCTATCCAATACCGATTCATTGATAGCATACTCTTTTCAATCAAATCCCAGACTTTGTCTGAGCTATTGTTTGAAAGATTTTTAATTGACACGTTATTATCAGATGATAATAATTCCAAACTAAAGGTTAATGGATCATTGTAGTGGAAAAGATATGTTGCCACGTCAGGGGGTGGCGTGGTTTTTATCCTTCGGCTTTAGCCGCCAGGCTTGGTTGATAAAGTACAACCTGTTTTTGGTATTCAGGTCTGGTGGATTAGCTCGCAAAACCAATCGCACCACGGAGCACTAATGACATATACTGACCTGTTGTATGGCATTTATTTACTTGCTGCTTAGGATTTTGTCAGCCTCGGCTTGAGGAAACCCAAGCTTTACTGCCAGATCAAGTTGTGCTTTAGCTTCCTCAATCTTACCCAGCTTCATCAGGATCTCACCTTTTGTGACTTGACCAGTTACATATTTTTCATCAAGGAATATTGCCATATTAGCCTCTTGAAGGGCTTCATCAAGCCTGTTCAATTTCATTAGAACATCAGCTTTGTTGTTGTGAAGAATAGCTTCTGTAGGATATTCTATAATAAGCTGAGATAGATCATTTAATGCTTCTTCAAGGTTACCTTTGTGGCTCTTGGTTAACGCCAGATTTGATCGAGCTTTAAAATTCTTAGGATCAGCTGCAATAAGTTTTGCCAGATCATTTGCCGACTTGTCATATTCACCCATTTTATCATATAATGAGGCTCTGTTTATTAATGCGGTTGCATCTAATGAGTCTAGTCTGAGGGCAGATTCATAATCAGCAAAAGCAGCCTCACGATTACCCATTTGAGCATTAAGTGTTGCGCGGTTGGTAAATGCCATTATCAGGGTTGGATCAGCTTTAATTGCCTGATCATATGACTTGATTGCATCTTCTCTCTTGCCAATTCTTCTTTGAAATGTGCCCAGATTTGAGTAGTAAATAGCGATCTTATGCTTATCAGTTTCTTTTTTTATTAGTTTCTGAGTTGCCTTGATGGCACATGGATAGTCACTCTTGTTGGCACAATCCTGGGCTTGTTTTAATAATTCGTCATTCTTTTGGCCATTTAGCGATACTGTCAAAAGCAGAAGAGTTGAGATGATTACGGATTTGATTTTCATATGTTTAGTATTAGTTAATAAATATCATAATACGTTCGGCAGAACCGATGCCGCGTAGCGGACACGTTTATTAGCCAAGAACCTGAGTGAGTGGCAAATATTGTGTAGTTGGCGCTGACTCGCGGTGATATGAGTTTTTATACTCACTGTGCGGAGCGCCAGTGACCACTTAACGCTCCTCTTGGGCCGGCGGATTCTCGCGCCACGTAACGCCAATGATATATACCGGCCTGTTTGCACACGTACTGTTCTAACCACAGTACCTGTAGTGACCTATGATCTTAAATTTGAACAGGCAATCTTCAACTACCTGACCTGCACCAATATTATGAACGATTTTATACCTGTCTGAGTTTGAGACCCTGACATTTACCACGAACCCGATGTGTGTTATTCCACCTCCAAGATCCCAACATACAATTTCACCCGGAAGATAGTCCTCTGGCTTTTGGGAAATGGGCAACTCAATACCTTTTCTTGAGAAGAAAACCATAAGATTTGGTACCCTTCTATGATCGATATTTGTGTCTGTGTGTGTTAAACCCCAATTCTTTGGATAGACTGAGAAGTTCATCTTCATGTCTTCATGCACCTCTTTTTGAAGGTCTATGCCCAGTTTTCTATATGCCCTGATAATTACATCAGTACAGACCCCTTTGTCGCCAGGCACATCACCATTGGGGTAGGGGATTGAATAGTACCCTGGGTCATAGGTCACTTGTTGTTTTGTTAACTCCAAGGCAGCACTACTTAGTCTGGAGTAGAAGTCGTTCTGTGCTCCGCATAACTGGGTAAGGATTAAGAACCATATTGTTAAGACGAATTTCATAATATGTGTGCTAACATTTGACGGAACCGGGGCCGCTTGTGGCGTCCAGGTGCAATACCGTTCCGGGAGCAGGAGTAAAAGCAAAGAGTAGACAAATCTGTTAAACATACCGACCAAGTCAGGCACAGGCTTTTATT
>JAGVVH010000282.1 GCA_019135895.1 Bacteroidota bacterium
ATAATCAAGGGGCAGACAGCTTTCTGGAATAGCGTTTTGATTTGCAATCAGTAAATATTAGCTACTGGGCTGGCTTTTTCCATGTGAGAAATCAACAGGAATTTTGATTTACATTGAGGGAAAAGCTCTATCTTTATTTATCCAATTTTATTGCAATGCACCAGAACCTGTCTGAAGCCATCATTTACATTTCGCCCGGCAACGAAAGCCCGCACGAGAAGGCAGTTGCCACGGAGTACCAATTTATCTCGGCTCGCTTTCAGAAAGCCGGGATTCCTGTTGTGAATCTGTCCGATTTGCTGAGTGACGAACATTTGCCTCGGCTTATGGACTACCACCATCCCTACCTCGGGGATGAGTTTTTGAAAAAGCACTTTGCCGTCTCGGCCCAAAATCCTGTTTTGGTATATGCATCGGAGGATTTGAATGAGGTCCATGCTTTTGAGCTTCAATCGCCAAAGCAGATAGATGAAATTCTGGCAAAAGTTATTTCATTGAAAAATGAACCAAGGTATCGGATTGAGCAAAGCGTCTTTAACCTTGAGGCAGTTGACGAACCGATCTCTGTTTATGGAGAGGAAAACGATAATAAAGCCGATGCAAATTTTGAGAAAGAGGCGTTCAGGTTACCGAAAGATCTCAGGAAAAGCATTGAAGAAATTGAAGAGGCCGGGTATTTGCGCAAACTGATTGAATATCTGGAAGAAATCGAGAAGAAGAACAGGATAATCAGCCGGCTGAAAATAACAGGTGATTACCGGATTTACCTGATGGACTATGGCATGAAAGAAGTCACCATGAGTCCGCTGCTAAAGGCGTTGTACCTGCTGTTTTTGAATCACCCCAAAGGGATCCTGTTCAAAGAGCTGCCCGATTACCGGATGGAGCTGATGAACATTTACAAACAGATAACCCGGCGGGAGAATCCCGATAAAGCCGGGGAAAGCATTATTAGGATGACCGATCCCTGGGACAACTCGGTGAATGAAAAATGTTCCCAGATAAGGGCGGCGTTCCTGAGAGTGATTGCCGACGATCTTGCAAAGAACTATTATGTAACCGGCTATCGTGGTGAACCGAAAAGGATTCTTCTGAACAGAGAGCTGGTGATACAGGAACCTTGAGCTGGGTTGTGATCCCGGGTTGTGATCTGGTCGCAAGGCTTGTGAATCTCCTTTCTACGTTCACTGTAACCTTAATTTTGCGCAACAAACAATTTAAAGGGTTACAACTATGAACGAGAATTATCTGAAAATCATTTTTATCATTGACGAGAGCGGATCCATGCAAGGCACGGAAAAGGACGTTATTGGCGGTTTCAACCATTTTATAGAGCAACAAAAAAAGGAAGAACACGGCAAGGCCACCGTCTCGTTGTACAAATTCAACAGCAATTGGAGCCGGGTCGTGAGCGATCTCCCGATAGATGAGATCCGGCCGTTGACAAGCGAAGACTATACCCCCGGCGGCCTCACGGCGCTGTATGACACCATCGGCAACGCCATCCGGGATATTCAAAACCGGACGCATTATACCAATCCGGCGCATCGGGCATCCATGGTGATGATGGTTGTCATTACCGATGGGCAGGAAAATGCGTCAACCGAATTTGATTCCGGGAGAGTAAAAGAGATGATCCGGGAACTTGAGCAAACCAAAAACTGGCAGTTCATCTACCTGGGAGCCGATCTGGACAGTTTTGCCGATGCCGAGGCCCTTGGCCTCAGCCATAAGGTTTCATCCCGGAAATCGAGCCTGAAACAGAAATTTGGTGTCATCTCGGAACATGCGGTAAGATTCAGGATGGCAGAACCAGATGAAGACAAACTCGTAATGATGGGAGGTAAAAATCAGTTTAGCAGAGCTATGAGAACACTTTATCAGACTTATGAAACGCTGTTGCAGCATACGACCACAGGTTTTAAACGGTATTTATACAAAGAAATCATGTGGGATAACCGCATGATTGGAATAATCGGCGCCCGCGGTGTTGGTAAAACCACAATGGTTCTGCAATACATCAAAGAAAACCTGGATCATAAAAAAGCGCTATATGTTTCGGCAGATGATATGTATTTTGGTGAAAACAGACTCGTAGACCTGGCCGATGAATTCTACAGGTCTGCGGGAGAATATCTGTTTATTGACGAGATACATAAATACCCCGACTGGTCCCGCGAACTGAAAAACATTTACGATTCATTCCCATCTTTAAAAATTGTGTTCACCGGCTCTTCTGTACTCGACATTCTTAAAGGCTCTGCAGATCTAAGCCGCCGTGCCATAGTCTACAAATTGCACGGGCTTTCTTTCCGGGAATATTTACAGCTATTTCACAACTACGAGACGGATGTATATTCGTTAAAACAAATAGTCAATAACGAAGTTAAGCTAAAGGACATTATCCACCCCTTACCATTGTTTGATGACTATCTGAAACGTGGCTACTATCCTTTCGGGTTTGAGAATGAAATGAACATACGATTAGGCCAGATTATTGTACAAACATTGGAAACTGATATTCCTCAATATGCCAACTTGAACGTTGGAACAAGCCGCAAATTGAAACAATTGCTTTCCATTATCGCAGAGAGTGTCCCCTTTAAACCAAATTTTTCCAAAATATCAGGAATAATTGGTGCAAGCAGAAATTCCCTGGATGATTACTTTTCATATATGGAAAAGGCCGGACTGATAGGTCAGTTACGTAATGAGACTGGCGGGATCCGCGGATTGGGAAAAGTGGATAAGGTATATTTGGACAATACAAACATCATATATAACCTGGCCGGAGAAAAATCAAATGCAGGAAATATGCGGGAGACCTTCTTCTTCAATCAAATGCGTGTTAGGAACGAAGTCATATCATCAAAAAAAGCTGATTTTGTTATTGATGATCATACGTTTGAAATTGGAGGGAAAAACAAGCAGCAAAAACAAATCGAAAAAGACGGGAAATCTTATGTGGTCAAAGATGACATTGAATTTGGATACCTGAATGTCATCCCCCTTTGGGCATTCGGATTCAGTTACTAACCGGCCAGAATCTATAACCACCCTACCAGGCTCTCAGTTGTTCTCTATTCTCTGTTCTCTCAATTATTTCCGCAGCAGTGTTTGAATTTTTTCCCGCTTCCGCAGGGACAGGGGTCGTTTCTGCCCGGTTGACGGAAGATTGTAGGATTGCCACCTTTCGTACTGGATTTGTGTAGATCCCCGGGCACATTGCCTTTCAAAGTCCATCTGGGGATATTATTCTGGTAATCCATCAGGTATTTCAAAATCTCCTGCAGATCCTGGACTTTATCAAATACGATTTTTTGAGAAATTAACTCAAGTAGAGAATGCAGAGAAGTTTCTATCTGTGTGTTAACCCAAATTTCATGCATAAAAAAATCTATATCCGGGATGTCGAACTTACTGAGTTGCCTGAGCAGTCGTTGAGAATATGTGTTTTCGTAAAAATATACCCGTTTGGATGCCTGTAAAAGCTCATCTTCTTTGAATGTGGCATACTCCAGGTCTTTCCTTTTTTCTATTTCAGCAATCAAAGGTTTGGCATCCGGAATTCCTTTGTAATAAAAACACAAGAGGTGCTTGTCGGAATATGCAGCGTTGTATTCTCTACATAATCTATTGCTTTTAAAATAATCAAGCAGATTGGTCAGTGGCAGGGCTTCCGGCAAAAAATGGCTGAATAACTCTTCAATTTTCTTAAGCGGGAGCACTCCATAAAATGTAAGCATACCAAGAAAGAGGCTTTCTATATGGTATGCTTTTTTTAAGGCCTGATCCTCTATGCTGCTTTGCAGTTCGGGAAGCAGGTGTTTTTTCATATTGTCGGGAAGTTGAAATTTTGGAGCCCCTGTTTTATGATCAAAAGATATATCCAGAAGCCCGACGAGCAGCAGGCCTTCCAGATCTTCAAAAGTAAAACTGTAAGACGAGTCTTCCTCAGGCTGCCGGGAATCCTGAACGCCTTTAAAAAGAACATAAAGTGCTTTTAATTCATTGTAAGAGAGGGCATTCCTCATCAGCGACGGATTCTGTTGGAGCTCCTGCTCTATAAAAGTCGCACAAATTTCTTTGTTTGCCGAGGTTTTGATTTTCATTTGATAACTTCGTGCGACTTCAATGATTTGCGCCTTGGTCATGGTTTTGAGCAAAATATCTTTGTACGTTACTTCTGTTTTTGATTCGTCAGAGTCATCTTCTTTTGCTTCGTCAGAGTCATCTTCGCGCAAAAGGGAATTGATCGCATCCAGATCAATGGCAGTTTTCCCCTTGCCCCGGGATGGCTTGTAAAGAAAAGGTCCCCCGGAATCCTCTTGAGGACAGGCCATCTGACCGGCAATGCATGAGGGAATTTGTGTTGTAGTATTTGCAGGGTCGAGTATCGCTTCCAAAGTGAGGGTATGTATCCAGGAGTCCCCGAAATCGTACTCGTAAATGATGGTATCCCCCTCTTTTTTAAGGAGATCGCCAACTGCCATGGCCGAATACTCGATGTTAAGCTCATCGTCCCAGAAGTTGTCGTTTTCCATCCTTTCCGAATAATACTTGCCGTCCTTAATAAAATGATGCAAGTGGCAGTTCTCCCATCCCATAGTTTTTTGAATAACTATATGGAAATCAAAAAGCAACATATCTTCATGGACGAGCACCCTTCTCCAGATTTCTGGAGTTATTTTGTCTAAAACAATCAAAATTTGGTAGATCATATGTTTTTAGTTTTACTACTAAGTTTCAATCCAGCATTAGTGACAGGATGTCATAAGCAGAAAAGTGTTAAGTGAAAGCAATGTAACAGTAGCTTTTATGACGTAAATATAAAAAATATTATCTGAAAGCGCCCATGTGGAGCATGGGAACACGGGTGCGCAGCAGAAACGGCGTGGAAACTAATGAGATGTGTTTCAATTCGGAATTTATTGTAAATTTGCAGTAAACTCCGAATTGGAATATAAACGAATATGGATATGACTAATTTGATTGAACGTCCGGTTTATCTTCAGAAACTAATTGACAGACGTGGAAATGGAGAAGTGAAGATTGTCACCGGCTCTCGTCGTTGCGGCAAATCGTGGCTTTTATCAAAGATTTACAAAAAATGGCTCTTAGAACAAGGCGTCAGGCAGGAGAACATCATTTCGGTTTCCTTCGATATGGAAGATGAGAAAATGGATGAAAAACTACTCGATCCTCAAGTCCTGAAACAATATATTTTTGATAGGATTACCAACGACAATGAAGAATATTATGTGTTTCTGGATGAGGTTCAGGAAGTATATAATTTCGAGAAAATTGTTAACGGAATTAATTCCCACGAGAATATAGATGTATACATAACCGGAAGCAACTCTAAATTTCTTTCCAGTGAGATCAAAACCATATTCAGGGGAAGAGGTGACGAAATTCGTGTATATCCGCTTTCATTCAAAGAATTCTGCTCGGCACGCACAGAAGACAAACGTGATCTCTGGAAAGAATACTATACCTACGGTGGAATGCCTGGTATCCTCAAACAGAAGACAAGGGAACAAAAAGTGAGCTACCTGCATAGACTATGGAATAAAACTTATATTGATGATGTTATAGATCGTAATAATGTAAAGAATCGACGGGCACTGGAGTCGCTTGTAGATGCATTATGCTCTTCATTAGGTTCACTTACCAACCCGAGTAGGGTAAAAAAAGTGCTAAAGAATATCCAACACACCGATATCGATGAAGAAACCGTTAATTCATACATAGGTTATCTGGTCGACGCCTTCCTGTTTGAAGGTGCAAAGCGTTATAATATCAAAGGCAACAAATACTACGAATCACTCTGCAAATATTACTCAGTCGATGTTGGGCTTCGCAATGCCCGCCTTAACTTTCGTCAACAGGAACCGAATCATATTATCTGGTGGATGTCGGAGTTGTAGAATGTCGCAAAATGGTAAACGGTAAATCTGAATATATTCAGTATGAAGTTGATTTCATTGCCACCAATGGAATCGACAAATACTATATTCAGTCTGCTTATTCAATTCCCAATGAAGAAAAGAATGAGCAGGAGACCTCTTCACTAAGAAAGATTGATAACTCCTTCCGAAAGATTGTGATTGTAGGAGACGATATAGAAATGTATACCAATGACAATGGAATAGTATATATGGGTCTGATGCAGTTCCTGATGAATGAAAATATTTTCTGACATTTATAGCAGCAGCATTCGGGAATCAAATGCTCCCATAATGCGCAGGGTAAACCCGGATTGCCGCGCAACGCCCAACTCTTGCGCGGTAAACCGGGTTTACCTGCGTCATGCTTTGTCGTACCTCTCCCCTACCTTTGTGCTGCTAGAAATGATAATGATATGGAAGAGAATCTGAAAACCAGTGTGTTGAGAAGCATGGGAAGTGTGTTTGAGCAGTCTAAGAATTGCAAGCTGAACGATGCCTTTCTGAAAAAAGCGGAACCTGAACTCAGGTCCATTGCCGGATATTTCCAGGTATCTTTGGAGCAGGCATTGCTCATTGCCGTTCTGTTTGCGCTGAATTACAAGGAGTACAACGTCACGTTGCTGGACCTGGTTTCCCATTTCAACTGCAATCCCATGAAAATGCTGGAGTACAGCGGGCATTTTGAAACATTGTTTTCGCGGGGTATTCTTCAGACAAAAGGTGATTACCATAAGGCGGGTTTGCCCTCTACGGGCGAGTCGCTCATGTTCAATAACATGATAGTGCAGGCAGTGGTGAACAACAGCCCTGTGCCGGAAAGCGCACAACAAGAGCCAAAAAACATTATCGACCTGTTGGAACAATTCTATTTGCTTGGTTTACAGCGGTCAGAAGAAGAAATCCCCACCCGGCTTCTTTTCCTGAAGGCAGAAGAGCTAATCCGTACCAACCTGCATTATCCCCTTATCAAAAAGATTGATGATTACCATTTTTGCATTGAAGACACGTTCCTGTTCATATACCTCATATGGAAGACCCTTTCCGGACAGGAATCGGTGGATATTGAAACAGCCCTCAAAGGCACCATCGACAATGTTCCCAAAAGGATCAACTACATGCAAAAGCTCATCTCCAAAGAAAATGAGCTGATAACCCATGACCTTGTTGAAATTGCCGAGGCCGGTTTTTTCTCCGATGCCGCCATGAAACTGACTGCCAACTCGGCCTTCATCCTCCGGGAATCGGGAATAATGATCTTTGCCGGTGCGAAAAGGGAAAACATCATTGAACCTGCAACGATTCCCCCTGTTGCACTTTTTTTCAACGAATCCGAGGCGAAACAGCTGGAGTTGCTCAAATCCCTGCTGCAGGAAGAAAACTTTACACAAATCCGGAAAAGGCTGCAAAGAAAAGGTCTGCCCCAAGGCATCACTGCTTTGCTGCATGGCTTGCCCGGCACAGGAAAAACAGAGGCGGTCCTGCAATTCGCCAGGGAAAACGGCCGGGAAATATTCAAGGTGGACATCAGCCAGTCAAAATCCATGTTCTTTGGTGAAAGCGAGAAGATCATCAAGCGCATATTCACCGATTACCGGGCCTATGCCAAAAGAAGCGAACGCATGCCCGTGCTGCTCTTCAACGAGGCCGATGCCATAATTTCAAAGCGTAAGGACGTCGGGCGCTCCAACGTGGCACAGACGGAAAATGCCATGCAAAACATCATCCTGGAAGAACTGGAGAATTTTGAAGGGATCTTCATCGCGACCACCAACCTGGTGAGCCACCTGGACCCGGCCTTTGAAAGGCGTTTCCTGTTCAAGATTGAATTCCGCAAACCCGAACTCCCGGTGAAGATAAAGATCTGGAAATCAAAGCTGCCAGGCCTTTCCCATACGGAATGCGAGACCCTGGCCGCACGCTATGATTTCTCGGGCGGACAGATAAACAACATAGTCAGAAAGAACGAAATCCATGAAATCATCTACGGCATGACCGTGGATTTTGATAATATTGTGGATTATTGCCGGACAGAATCACTGGTGCAGCATAACGGGAACCGGATAGGTTTCACAAAAGCATGAAAACATGTCGATTGCGCAGGGCAAACCCGGTTTGCCGCGCAAGGCCAATTCACGAAAATATAAGTATCAGAATATCAGCGGTTTGCAAAATGCCAAATCACTCTTGCGCGGCAAACCGGGTTTACCCCCCAAAACTAATCACTGAACGGACCTCCATCATAGCATTTGTGTAGGCCGCCGGAGAAGATTCGCCGGTTTCAAAGTCCCCGACCTTTGTGTAGCTTTTAATTACGAACGGCTGTCCGTTTGAAAAAAACAAACTGGGTCCGTTGGTAATTTGAAAATGCAAGTGAGGAGCGGTGGAGTTTCCCGAGTTGCCCAAAAGCCCGATAGGATCACCCTCTTTAACGAAATCGCCCTGAGCAACAAAGAACTCGTTCGGGGCGCAATGGGCATAAAAGGCATAAAGACCGTTGCCGATATCCTGAATCACATAGTTTCCGCCATATTCGTCTATAGATGCAAAAACAACGTCCTGCGCGTCTCCGTTGTTCTGCGGCCTGCCATCGGTCAATTTATGAATAGTCCCGTCGGCAACAGCATACAAGGTATCCTTATAGTTAAAATATGACTCGTTAACCTTGGGATCTCCTTCATAAAAATTGTCCATCTGGTCATTCAATTGAAGATTGTCAAAGGCAAATCTCTCTCCACGCCAGAGGTTACCGCCAACAAAAAACATTGTATAAAAGTGATACCCATTCGTAGATTGGTTGATGAAAATCCAGTTATCTCCTTTAACCGGCGAAGAGATGGATAAAGGGACTTCATTGATTCGTGGTGTAAACTTCCCACCTTCCTCCGTCACATACTTATGTAACAAAGTATCTTTAAGAATGAACCGATGCGAAATTCTTGATGGTTTATTGTTGCTTAATTCAATTGGCAACTGAATAGAGAGGTAATAATTGGAAATTTTATCGGAGGAAATTTCAGGGTTAGAGGGAAGCGGGTCTTTGTGTACAAAGGGCAAATCCTCCTGTTCGATAGTTTGAAGAATTCTATTTGTATAGCACTCCAGAATCTCAATCCGCTGAAGCCTGAGCCCCTCCTTCTCCCACTCCCATGTTTTCAGCGTGTAGGGAATCCTGTAATAAACCTCGGTCTTAAAGGGGATATCATTAATGACAACCTCTATCTTTCTGTTATCATGAGGGCAAAACAATCTTTCGCATGAAAACAGAGTCAATACCGATAACAATAAAATCAGAGACTTTTTCATAACTTTTTGTTGTAAATGTATATAATTAATTGACTCACTCTCAGCTTTATTCAAATTGTAATGTAACGAAACCAATCGGAAGCCATCATTTACTTTTTTTCCGGAGAATCCACAGTTAATTCATTCCTGATATTGCCTGTATTAAGTGTTGTATCTGGCTCGAATAAAAGAATATGAACCTCTGAATCAGCAATTGGCCTATGGTCTACACCTCGGGGAACAATAATAAATTCACCTTCTTTTATCTCTACCATTTTATCACCATAGTCCATTTTTAAAAGGCCTTTAATGACTAAAAAGAATTCATCTTCATTATCGTGGTGATGCATGGTGAATTCACCTTTAACCTTAACCAACTTTACATGCTGATTATTTAACTCTCCCACGATTATTGGCTTCCAATAATCTTTTATCAGATTTATCTTATCCGGGATGCTTACTTTGTCCATTATTGTGTGTTTTATGTCTTTTTGTTGTCTTCAGCTTTCTATGTCAATAATTGGAATTGAGATTTTTATGTTTTCTTTTATGGTTTTAGCCAAACATGCAATCAACCACGCCCTGATTAAATCATTCTTATTTTGTCCACTTTTATTCCTTAAAGATTTCAGAGTGTCATTCAAGTCCAGAAACTCTTTCTCAAGACATGCTTTTATTTCATTGTTATACGTACCGCATCCTTCACATTCTCTTTCTTCATCCACTTCCATTTGCCCTATTGCTTTGATTACTAAGTTTAAGTTTTCGGGGAAAGCATAATGGCAAATGTCCATTCTGGCTGCCTGGAATTCAATATCCTTAAACTCTCCGCCACGCAGTAATTCTTCGTAAGATTTCCAATCCCAGGTCAGCCTGGCAAGAAGTAATCTGACCAATCGTATTTTATCAGGATTTTTATCGCCAAGCCAATCCTGAATCTGTTGTCCAAGCTTTTTGTCGTATTTATCAGAAGCTTCTTCCCGGGGATTATCATTCAGCCATTCCTTGATTGCCCAGACATATTGTTGCCCGATAAGACTTTTCCCTGTCGTATCTTTATTCAATACACTTTCTCCGTGCTGAATATGGTTTTCCCCGATTTTATCGGGATCTGCCTTGGGCTCAAGGGCAGTAATCGAATCCTTGATCTTTCTTAAATGTTGTTGATATTTGAAATAGCAGACTTCAAACCGTGTGATAAGCCCGCGAATTTTTTTTACGTTTTCAGGCAGCTCCCCCAGGGTTCTTTCCAGGTTGTTTATTTTAACTATTTCCGGGTCCTGGGGAGAAATTTGAATATTTGACCAGGCATCCATTGTCATTTTTTGTAAAGTTATGTTTTTCTTTGGGCCGAGGAGGGTAGGGATTTCAGAGCAACTTTACTGTCAGGTTATAGCGAACTCCGAGGCGAGAACCGAGATTCGAGCATTATAATGAATCTATATTATCAAGCGACAAATACATTGAAAAACTTTTGGTCACTCCATAGTATTTTTCAATTTCTTTAGTCGCTTCATACTCTTTAAATACTCTAAATCCAAATCGTTCCCAAAAAGTCAAACAACTTTTTTGATCTGATTGCCATCACTTTTCACAATCAGATAGCACCAAATGCACTTCAAACCTTTTCCAGAGCTATCTCCATTGGGAAAAAGTTATGGTAAGCAATTACTTAACCTTTATCCCAAGCCACAAATCCACATCCGGCATATTTGTCAATTGTCATCTTATACAATTGTTCCAGGCTTTCCCTGGTGCCCTTTTGCGCATAGTTTATACCTGGGCAACCAGATTCAGGTATATGGGAATTCGGGTCAAAAGGCTCCAGCCCGTTTAAACATCTGTCCGGCAACCATTCACCAGGCTTTATTGGTCTTATGATAATTGAATCAACCAACTGACGTACTGTCTTCTTTTATTATGGTACACAACTTTTTTGCCTCAGGCTTCCTTGTCTTGCTTTGGTATAAGGCAAAAGGGTAACCTCTGGATTTCTAAACCCCGGGGCCGGGATTCGCCTGATCAAAAAGCTGCTGGTACTCTTTGTTCTTAAAATGCAAGTGCTGGCTGGAATCCAACCAGAACGGGTAGCATTTGACTTTATAGATCCGGCCGGCGACCAACCCTGCAATAACTCCTCCTGCAATGCCAATGAAAAAAGCATTCGCGTTATCTTCAACAAAGAATGAGGCTATACTTTGGACAATCAACAAGCCCAGGACGATAGCAGCTATCCTGATGAAGATGCGTTTTGTTTTATGCTTTCCATAAGCTTCTTCACATGATTTGCAAAGTGGAACCTGATATGTGGTAGTTACCGTACCCACACCCGTCTATTAGCCGATATCAACACCAACACCAACACCAACAACAACGCCAACAACAACATCAACACCAACACCAACAACAACGCCAACACCAACACCAACAACAACACCAACACCAACACCAACAACAACGCCAACAACAACACCAACACCAACACCAACAACTACACCAAAACCAACAACAACACCAACAACAACAACAACGCCAACAACAACACCAACACCAACAACAACACCAACACCAAAACGAAAACTAAAAACAAATAAACGGCACCATGAACAAATTAAAATTCCTGTTGACAACAACACTATTGATCACAAACTTCTTAACCGGCATTTGCCAG
>JAGVVH010000123.1 GCA_019135895.1 Bacteroidota bacterium
AGCAAATCCTTGACACATCCAGACAAAAATAATATATGCCGCGAGGTTTCTTGACGAAATCACCATCGGCCTGGGTGGCGGAACTGGTAGACGCAAGGGACTTAAAATCCCTCGTTGCTTAGCGACGTGTCGGTTCGATTCCGACCCCAGGTACCACTAATAATAACAATGATTTAGGCGGTAAAGTAGAAGGACTTATGCGCTAAAAACATAAGTCCTTTTTCTTTTGAAAGGTGAAAATTCCCACTATATTCCCACTTTGGGACAAAAAACAGGGCAAAAAGCAAGTCACCCGGCAAGCTTTCCGGGCATGGTTTCGCCGGTTAATTTCCCCTTCTTGTAATCCTTTTGACCTTTGATTTGTGATCGGCAGGGTATGGTATAGCATGGCAAGATAGTATTGATTTGCGGGCGACAAGCAAACAGCAGCGCCCAGAAAAAAAGAATGCTTTTTCTATGGGCCGACAAGCCGGGTATGCCCTCTTCGCACCCCACCGGACTTCGTTACATATACCATATGACAGACTTTCGCATATTTTTTCAAGAGAAACAGCAATTAGCATTGATAGCTACAGCGCAAAAAGAATGCTTTTTTAGGGAAAAAGCTTCCCCCTCTGACAGAAAAAAACGGTGATTTCGTTTCCGTATAATCACAACCCCCACTCTGGCTTTTGACATATTTTTTGCTCAAAGTGCTGGTCTGATTTAATGACTTTACTGAAAATCCTTTTGCTGCTAATATGACTGTAATTGTCCGTCCGGGCATCTCCTCTTGTTTTGTGGGTTTGTTTTCCTATCTCTTTCAGTCAAAAGCCTAGATGGTTCACTTGTTTAATTAAGACTTCAAAGATTCAGACAAAAAGCAAAAGCGTCACTACGTTTAACACAAAAGTTATTCTTGTGAGGTAGGCCATGAAGCAATGCCCTTTTTGTCAGGAAGAAATTCAAGATACTGCTATTAAATGTAGATACTGCGGTGAATGGTTAAATAAGCAAGACCAGTCATTTTCAAATAGAGAAGCATCTAATGAAGAGAAAGCAATACCACCACCGCCGCCATTAGCAGAGGACGCTGCCGCCATACCGCCTTTAACAAGACAGGAAGAGCAAACGTTACAATTTACCGGATTCTGGAAAAGAGTCGCAGCATTTTTGATAGATTTAATCGTTGGGTTTATCGGAATGCTTCCAATTGTTTTAATATTAGGCCTTCTATTAATTCGTCCAACGGGAGACTATGGTTACAACAAGGCACAATGGAATGGACTTGGTACATTAGTGGGTATAATTTTCACTTGGATATACTACGCCTTAATGGAAAGCTCTTCTTATCAAGGGACTGTCGGAAAAAAATTACTGAAAATCAAAGTAACTGATTTGAAAGGGCGCAAAATTGGTTTTGGTAGAGCGACTGGTCGTCATTTCAGCAAAATCCTTCTTCCAGTATTTTCATCAATTCTTTTGACTATATTTGTATTGAATATTATCAAGTGGGGGGGAAGACTGCACGATATTTTAACCGTCTTCCTTATGTTGCTTTTTGTATTATTGTTCTCCGCCGGATACATCATGGTTGCCTTCACACAGAAAAAACAAGGGCTACACGATATTATGGCAGGATGTCTTGTTGTAAATCGTGTGCCTGAGACTTCAGTGAGTGAAGCGGCTGAAGAAGAAAAGGAAAAAAGAAAACTAGATCATCAAGTCAGTATGACAGAACTACAAGGACTTTCAGATAAATATGATGACTATAAAGATACAATAATCAGCGAAGTGAAAAAATCACTAAAAACAAAAGAAGAATTACAAATTTTGGAAAGTCAGTCCCGTTTACCTTATGCTGAACTCATTAAATTAGGCAGTCCGGGTCAGCTAACTGATCAGGGATTAGCTGTTTATGAAACTACGTTACCTTGGAATAAAATTGAACGTTAGGAATATACCTATGAAAAACACACGCTGGAAATACTTGATTATCATCCTACTTGCTATACCAATAGTCAGCTATATAGGAAAAACTGTTGGTGAATACATGGCGATTCAGCAAAATGATCAAGAAAGAAATTATAATAGTCAAAATAACTTGAGCGATGGCGTCAAGGCTTATGTTGCAATTCAGGACGCTGGAGCGGTAACCGAACAGCAAATGGATATGAATTTTCTTAAGAATATTGAATTATACACAGCAGAAAGAATCAAAACAAATATAAAAAAATCACTGGAGTCAAAGGGGATGTCTGTCAAAAACTTAAACATCCAATCAGAATCCGTTTATGTTGAAAGCAATGGAAAAAGATTTGCTGTTATCAGATGTAAAGGGCCAGACAAACTTATTTCAGTTATGGTTCTGGGATTTGCTGGCAATGAATTAAGACGCATTATGTGCCTGAGTGAAACTTCAGAGACCATTCCAATCTCTTATGGCGTATGTGGTGAAAAAATAAAGGAAGTCTTTGGCGTCTCAATGGGACAATAGCCATTCAATTATAAACGAAGATTTATTCGCTTCCCTTTGGCACGGGCTTCGGGTAGTGGAACTTAATAAGATTTATTAAATCAATATTCTTTTATGCTGATATGAGTGCGGGAAATCTTCTAGTGGCCATCCGAGTTGTTTATGTAGAATAAATACAGGAGGCATAAAATGACACTGGAACGGGCGCGGACTGACTATCACAAAGAAGAAGAAGTTCGCATTCAGTATCCTCATACACTCCACGCATTACAGAATTTAATCATGGCGATTGTCGATTATCAGAAAAATCAGGGTAAATTTTCATTCTTTGGAAAAGATAAAGGTCTAAAAGCATATCAAAAATTCATGGAATCCATCAGAGACACAAGGGATGCCATGATTATTGATAAAGTAATCGATAAAGGCGCCTCGCAATCTGATTTCCAGGGGAAACTTTTGGAAAACATCGTCGTCTTTTCTACAATCTATCCCAATTGGCAGGACGCTTATAAATATGCTTTTGAGTATTTTGGTAGTGCTGACGTAAATACAAAGCAGTCTATGATTTTCGATTCAGATAAGAATGCCCTGATAAATATTGACAAACTTGCATCAAGACTTCTTAAACAAAGAGAGATTTGGTTAAAGTCAGTTCATAGCAGCCTTCAACGTAAAGATTTTATAGGTACGAAATACAATTTGTCTATATTGCCAGCATTGCCAATCATTAGCTCCTTTCAATTTGTTCATGTATCGCATTTTATTAATTTAAAGAAATATGTAGATGAGAACAATTACAATGAATATTTCAGTAAATTAAGTGATTTGCTTTGCACCAAGCCAATAGATGAATGGTTATCTTTAGTTAAGCAGCATGAATCAAATATGACTTCATTTGATATGCCAGAACAAATGGTGCACCTTTGCGAAGATGTTACGATTGCAATTATGGGTTCATCCGCAGGTATGATATATGGTCCCGCATTCGCCCCTATGGCAAAAGAATTTGTTAAAAGGAATTTGGCTATTGTTGCCGATCATTTCGGGGATAAGTCACTGGCTAAAAAGCTATCTGATATTTTCTAACAAAACGGTCACTTTATAGACAGATATTTTTTAAGTGGGGGAGTTGTCAATGGGATTGTTTGATAGAAAAATATACATTGAAAAGATAGATTTTGCACAGGTTATTGCCCGCCTTGTGCGAACGTTTGAAACATCAAGAGAAGAATATTTCCTTGGGTCTATCTTGCAACTGAAAAGGGAAGGCTATGATGTATCTAATATACCGCGCGAGATTGCGCCAAAAAGCGAATTGGAAGATGCATTAAAAGCTTTTCAGCTTACATCAATGATGGGAATTGCATTCGATCACATCAGAGATATACGAGATCAACTGGAATTTGACAAGTCCTTGAGTTTGTCGATGAATTCAGAAGAGGGATCAAGAGCATGGAGTTACAGGGATAAATATTTAGATTGTAGGGGTGACATACATACTCTTACAAAGACATTTTCTAGGGATATTCACAGATTAATCGGTTCGCCAGAACCAAGAATTGAATTTCTCATTCAGTTTCAAGCTGGCGCTCAATTATTCATGGTTATGTGTCAAGCAGAGACACACAGTGCCTGTGGTGATGAAAAAATGGCGATGAAACTTAAGAGAAGTCTGGGCATAGTAAAATAGTCGCTCATTTGTATCAAATTACACAAATGGTTGGCAAAAGTCGGCCGATTATGAAAGTGCATCCCAAGTTGTTGACGAAAACGGCGAACCGCTGGTGGTGGATGGGAAGTTTATCAACAAAGAGGGACAGGAAAAATCCGCTACTGACAATACCGACATTAATTTTCAGCGCGGCCAATCCTACACGAAGGTGTCAGTCCCATTGACGCAGAATCATCCATATTGTATAATAAACAAAAAGGGGAGCCAAATGAAAGAAGAACTGCCAATGACCAGAATAGAGGACAAAAGCGGAACGGTGTGGTATCCGAAGTATCACAGGAACACGAAAGGAGAGTTGGAGCTGAACGACAAATCATTTCAGAAAATGTTCACGCCCCGCGTGACCTCCGAGAAGCCTGTAAAAACGGTCAAGGAATCCCCGGCATCTCGGTGCCCGCTGGTTTGATTATCTGTCATTGGACAGAGTTTTGTTGACATCAAATGTAAAGACGATCACACATCACGACTTTCTTCCTGAATTGTTGATTTTGCCTTTTCTGTTTACAATGCAACCTTTCAAGCGATACTCATTAGCATTGTTTTCTTTGCGCTGGAAAAATTATATATGATAGACCATCTTGGCTCAAGCGATATATTGCCATAAAATACCAAGCATTGAAAGTTTATTATGCCCGATATTTAAGCACTTTTTCTTTGCATTATTTTCCCAAAAGAGTAATATCGCACCGAATATCGGAAGCAACCAAGTTGGAATATTAATTATTGTGTTTATTGAAGACGAAAGGAGGATGTCATGTCAGTAAGAGCATTAACATGTGATAATCATGGATTCGGGAGTAAGCAAGAAGAATGTGTTGTATGTGGTAAATGGCCGGCACGGACTCCGGCATTATTGTGCGGCAATTGTGGATTTGGGAGCAATCGCGAAAATTGCTGTGTTTGTGGGAAGTGGCCTGCGCGTAATCCAGCGATGGTCTGCGACAATCATAAAGGCAAATGTGCAAAGTGTAACGGCTATGTATAAAGGATATTTTGCTAAACAATCTTATGAAGTAAGGTTTTCTGCAAATGCAAATATAAAATGGATTAATTGATGATCTATAAAGACTTTAAAAGAAATCACGTCGTTCTTCCAGGTCGAGAAAAAGCCTTAGAAGCATTTCTCAAGCAAGATTACAAAGGTATGCGGCACAAGTGGAAAAATGGTTTTAGTTCACACAGTGAAGATGCCCTGACATGGTCATGTTTTGAGATTTTATCGAATTCGTCTTTTCACAGAAAAAGAGTAGCCCTAAATGAAATATTTGAAGACGCTTATCAAAGACAAAACAACGGTTTACTAGAGGCTGCAACTCTTAAAGAAAATGAGGTTCAAATACATATTGGCAAACAATACACCGGCCTTACTTCCAAAGAACGGACAGAAGTAGATGCAAGTGTTGAACTACCTAGTAAGCTCATTTTTTTTGAAGCAAAATTATATAGCTCTGTGAGTTTGGCATCGCCACCTGAAAAACCATATGATCAGATTGCAAGAAAATTAAGAATTGGGCTTGACAAGCCGTTAAATGACAATCGAGATTTTTATTTCATCTTTCTTGATATTGCACCTCTAGAAATACTAACCAAAAGAAAAGGCAAAGCAGAAGTTCTATCAATTTCAAAAAAAGGATTTGAAGATAAATGGAAAAGTGCTTGGTTGTTTAATTATTACAAATTCGGAAGAAATGGCAGCTTAAGCCCTCTTAGAAAAGTCCTTGAAGGTATTGAAACACCATCAGTCCACTTAGTGGCCAAAAATATGGGGTGGCTGACATGGGGTGATTTATTTAAAATTGTTTTGAGAAGCGTTATTACAACAAACAAATAAAAGTGCACGCAACAAAGTCAATCCACCCGATCGCTGCGCTCCGGGTGATTTTTTCGTTGTGCAGAAAGAGGAAATATATGAATGAAGTCGAATGGGTTAAGCAATTCGCTCCTGCTGTTGAAACCAGGCTTCGTTCCATTGACTCGCAACTCTCTGTCC
>JAGVVH010000114.1 GCA_019135895.1 Bacteroidota bacterium
ATTATATACTGCCAAAACTAAATGGGCAATAGAGAGAGATTTCAACTCTATATCTGGCGGATAATTGGTAGAAATTACTACCGGCTAACACTGGTGTTTTTACCGGGTTAATAAAAAAAGGAGAAGTTGATCTTCTCCTTTAGTGTTTATGGCCCACGACTTTAAAACATTAACGGTAGGGTCATGAATTGATCTTGTTGATAAGCTAAACAAATAAGCAGCCGGGCCTTATTAACAAGATTGATTTGTTTTGTTCTCTGGTCATTCTTTTTTACATTTTTACGTGTCTCCAAAATGCTCTGACTTGTATGCAGACAGCAAAACATCAAACCGTAGTAAGTCAACACGTAATGTAAATGTTTCCCATTCCTGTTTTCGTACTCGGCAATTTCCATCCTCAGATTCTTGGCCAGGTCATTATCAACCATGCCCCAGGAAGCTTGTTTGACCATTGGAACAATAATGTTTTCAAAGAGCTCCGTGTAAGGTTGCAAACTATCCCGAAAAAGATCGGGAACCTTGACTATCGATTTACTTTCCTTCATGTTCTGACTCCTCCTTTCTTTATTTCGGACAATGATCAATTTGAATGGCAAATGAATCATTGTCCTATTTGAAAAGTGGAGCACTCAATTTTAAATCAAATTATTTAATCGGGGAGGGATTGGAGATAAGTTCAATTACACGTTGCAATTTCGCAATCTGTATTTTATCTTCCAGCTTCTGATAATTATCTAAACTTCTTTTATAGAATTTTTGAGCTTTGACTTTACCTTCTTTATCTGTTGCTAAGTATATATCCCCAAGTATTTTACATGATAACGCTATATCACGCGGATTTCCTGCACGAGTGGCCATTTTTTCAGCATCTTCAGCATATTCTGAAGCTTTAGAATAATTTCCGAGCATGAAATAACAGTGAGAAACAAGAATCCGGTCTTGGCTCGTCTCATCTCCGACCCCTGCTCGATCTGTTAACTTAATACATTTTTCCGCCCATCCTATTGCCTGTAGGTAAAATTCTTTTGCCTGTTTCGGCAAATCTTTTTTTATTACTTTTTTTCGTTTAACTATTTCATCTGCCCTTTTTTTATAAATATTGCCGATGTTAAAGTAGGTTGCAGATACACTGTAAAAATCAGACTCGGAACAAGTGAGGACTAAAGAGTTTTCAAAAAAACCGATGGCTTCTTCATATTTACCTTGCAAATCATAAAGTATGCCTAGGCCATTGTGGATTTTACCTAAAAGATCATTGTGCGTCTTGCCTCTGATCAGATTCAAAGCCAGATAATATGTTTTCTCGGCCAGTTTAATATTATTCTTACGATAATAAAGCCAAGCAAGATTATTATAAGTCAAAGCCAAGTTATAATAATCAGCGTGTGTTCCTTTCTTTAAAATCTTTATGGCCAATTGGTATATTTTTAGAGCCTTCCCATAGTCTCCCAACCTTTCATAAGTTCTACCCAACCGGTGCATGGCTACAACCTTTTGATCAACAGTTGCGCTATGATTTAAAGCTTGCTCTAAGCTTCTCGCTGCACGATTTAATAGACCTTCATTGAAATGTATATCTCCCTGGAGGATAGCTTCTATATATCCATAGAAGTCTTCTTTCTGTTCTTCCGCATAATATACGGCGAGCTTATTCAGCCTGAGGTATTCACTTATTGTTTGAGTATCCACATCGATATTGATTTCTCGTGGGACAATTATCAACCGATATGGACCTTTAATTTTCTGTTGAGCTTCAATTAGGTTCTTGCCTATCCGTTCCATCTTAATCATATGGCGACGGATCTGTTTGCCTACACTCTCAAGGCTGTTTTTTTCCCAGAAAGGCAGATGACGTATCTTTTCTAATTCGACAAACCCACCTTTGTCCTCAATCTGTTTGGATCGCTGATATGCAAGGTAGACGTAAAGATAAAAGAAGCGCTTTGATAATGGATATCTGAAACCACTACTATCTTCCACGAAGAAATTTATTAGGCTGATTCTTAAAGAACCCTTGTCCAATCTCTATCTCCGGAAATTGTGAATTATTGTGAATCCATCTGATTGAAGTATATTACGTCTTCCCTTAAATTGTCAACCAAGCAAGACATTTGAACACATTCTTAGTTGAAGAAGAAATGTCTTAATCTGCGGAATAAAGGAGGTAAAAACATCATGGCAGGCAAATCAAAGTTGGAAGAACTAAGAGATGCGGTGTTGGGCAACAGAAGTGGCAAGGAGGCGGAAGTAACTCCCGATGGTCAGGTGGTTCTTAACTCAGGGAGTGATCAGGTTTTGGAGAACCCTTCGGATCAGAGAGTTTCAGGTCCCAAGGTTTCCAAAATGTCCCCTCATACTTTTGGTTGTAACAGTTAACTAGGAGCGTAGCCTGGGGCCGGGTTCACCGGCCACAGGCTCCATCGCGGTGAATGTTTATGTTTGAACGTTGGTATGAAAGATATCCGCTCCGAATATCCGCGGAGAAAATTATCATGCAGGAAAATTATCCACAGTTTGTCCTGAAACTGGATGATAAGAAGCAGATCTTTTGGGATGGCATACTGCAAACTAATTTTGGCACCTTGTACAGGGTGAATATCAATTATCCCCAAGCCTATCCTTGGCAGAAACCCAAATTGATCATTGCTCATCCTCAAGTCCGAGCAGATGCGCCTCACCGCTTTGTCGACGGGTCTCTGTGTATTTACCCCGATGGCTGGAACTATAAACAGACGACGGCGCCAGCGGCGATACCTTTGATTGCCGGTTGGCTGGCCTTGTATGAAGTATTTTTACGGAATGGTGAAAGGTGGTGAGATAAATGAAGTTCGTTTTGACCCATACGGTTTATCGCTCAATCCTTGACGAATGCATGTCCTTCCCCGATGTCGAAACAGGCGGCATTCTTATCGGCAAAAAAATCACTGATAAGTTCATCATTGCACTTTTTTCCCTCGGTTCCGGAGTGAGCCCGATGAGAACGCGGACCAGGTATTCGCCGGATGTGAAATGGCAGCAGGTATACCTGGAGAAGATGTTTAATCGGTACGGCGTCAATTATGTCGGTTCCTATCACCGTCATCCCGGAAACTATTGCATCCCGAGTGCTCATGATTTTAAGGCTGCTTGCCAGATAGTCAACGATCCAGAATGGAATGTTACAGAGGCTATCTTTCCAATAATCAATCTGATGGGCAAAAAAATCAGCTTCCACCCTTATTATTTTTCCCGGAGCTCAAGAGAGTTTCGGTTAATCGATTGGCAAATCGTATCCCCTAAAGACAAACTCATTAGATGCGTTTTAAAAAAGAGGTATTTATGAACCCAAAAATAATTATACCGCAAGAGCTATTATTAGAAATTAAATCGTGTAGTGACGGGCTTGAAGATTGTTACGGCATTTCTCGCCCTGACGAGGGGTTGATTCAGGTTTTAAGCCTTCAGCCGCACGATGATTTGAAAAAGGTTGCTCGAATAAACTCCCAAGGAATCGAACTTGAGGACTATCCACATTCCATACCTTTTGCGGAAATGGAAACAATCCCTGTTAGTGATGAGTTTATATCCCGATCGCAGGGAGTCATCGACACCAGTATTGTTGCCGCTAGGAAAGTGGCTTTTATAGGGCTTGGCTCGGTCGGATCACAGATCGCCTTGCATTTGACTCAATCAGCAGTGGGGCAATTTATTCTCCTTGACCCGGATGGGTTCTCGGCTTCCAACTTGGCCCGGCATGTCTGCGATATGAGGGATCTGGGAAGATATAAAACCAAGGCGGTCAAGGATATGATTCTGCGCCGCAACCCTCAGGCAGCAATTCAAACATTTGAAGAAAATTTGCTTGATCTTTCATGGCATGAGCAGATGGAGCGATTACAGGGCTCAGATTTAGTCATCGCCACAACCGATTCCACAGCCGCCCAATTTATGGCCAATGAACTTTGTCACAGTTTGCAAATCCCGTCACTCTATGTGGGATGTTATGAGCGGGCATGCGCCGGTGAGATTCTTTTTGTTAAACCAGGCCAGACCGCCTGCTTCAATTGTTTCATGGAGTTTAGGCAATCCTATCTATCGGAGCTAAAGAAAAAAGAACAGCGTATTCCCTACAGCGACGAGCAATCGTCCGAATTGAAAGCGGAGCCCGGATTGGCCATCGACATTGCTTATATTGTGGCCATCGCTTCCGCCTATGCCCTGGCACTACTGCTTCCTGATTCTAATAGAAATAGCCTGCTGGACTTAGATCGGAACTTAGCACTGGTCCATGCTGGTAGCCCGCCTCAGGGCCGGTATAGTGAAATCTTTCACCAGCCTTTTGATTTTTTGCTTGCGCGGGTCAAACGGGACGATGCCTGTCCGATTTGCCAAAAATCTACAGGAGGAACGTATGAGACGTCAGCCGACTTTAGCCGAAATCCTGTCTGACGATACAGGAAAAATCCGCGCAGAA
>JAGVVH010000145.1 GCA_019135895.1 Bacteroidota bacterium
CGCTCAAAAAATGCGCGAGCTGAATCGTAATGTCCGTCTCGTCTTCGACTATCTCCGTATGACAAAAAACACTTGCCAATCAATACATTGAAGGGAGAACAAATTTACCGTGCAGCGGGCTCCGATCGGCTCTAGAGATTTGTTAAGACATCAGTGATGCTAGTGAAGGCAAGAAAGGGGCTACTACCGGTCCCAGTACTTGCATATGATCTGCTAACACCGACATAAAATGCTGGTAATGTATTTTGAAACTTTGCGTACCTTGTGTGCTGCGCATTTCTTCTACATCCTTACAAATCACCCCTGTAATTTCAGGTTTATTTATTGCTTTAAGGGCTTCAAGAAGATGCTGAAACAACTCTTCATTTGATTCTGTCTTTGAAGCATGCTGTTCAAAATCGTAGCTTCCTGTTGCTACATTCTGAACAGACCCGCTGATATAAGTATTAAATATTTGTTGCACTCTATCTGAAGCGACAGGCGCAGAGTTTATTGCGGCTTCTCCCGCATTAGGGTTCTGAGCTTCGATTTCAATGACAAAATTTAAAATACGATTTCTGATTTCGTCCAATGCACCAATTAATGCAGTAATTGGTATGACTTTCCACGCCTGGACACAATTCATATGCTGATAAAATTTCGTGGCCATTATAGCAACAAAATCTGGACTCCAAGGCACTTGAGCTGCACCGCCTTCACACTTAGACACCAGAGCTTCAATTGCTGCGACTGGTTCCATAATATTTGCACGCGACATGGACTCTCTATACTCTTCTGGAATACAAAAAAGTGGAAGATCTGCGTTGTTAATTCCTGAACCAAATGCACCAGCAAAGTGTCCCTTGGAATTTACATGCAAGATTCTATAATCTGGGAGATCGTCTGTTGATTTATATCCGCTTAATTCGTCATCAACCCATTTTCTAAAATCAGCACTTCCCAAGCGAACTGCTAAAACTTTGCACTTTCTTAAGAGACTTGCGAGGTCTGTCTTCGAGTCTATTGCTGCATCCTGTATTTCTCGTAAAAGTGACATTTTGTCTCCATTTAAGTCTTAACAATTTCCTGTGCGGATAAACTCCTGGGGATAGTAACAAGATAGTATCTCATGTCACCAAGTGACAGTTTGTCAATTAATTCTGATGGAGTCAGTGAAGTGTTAAATTCATATTCGCCTGCACGAATGGAGCGCGCAGCTCCCTTCATTATGATCAAACCATAAAATAAAATAGGATGTTTGACCAAATTTGCCTGATTCAGGATATTGACAACCTCAGACAAGGTGGTTCCGACGGGTATATTAACCAGCACCGTTGAACTTTTTTGATCAATGGGACTATTAGCGTAATTCAACATCAGGGCAGAAAATGCGATAATGAAAACAGCAATGCACGCAAAAAGTATATAGAGTATTTTTTTATTTGATTTCTTCATTTTCTATCCTATCAGGAAGTACGCCTCAAACGGATGATCCTTAAAAAAATTGATAATTGAAATGGTATTTTAAGCTGGGAATAATTTGGCATCATCTTACCAGTCAATATTCTTCTTTCTTAAAAAATCCTGCGCTTTTTTGTGACCCAGCCTGGCTGCTATTTTTATATCCGTAATTGACTGATTGTAGTTGCCAAGGTTAAGATAGGCAGTCCCCCGGTTATAATAGGCCTCTGCAAGTTGCGGATTCAACTCAATGGCCTTGTTACTATCTTTTAAAGCCAGCTTGTAGTTGCCAAGGTTAAGATAGGCATCTCCCCGGTTTACATAGGCCTCTGCAGATTGCGGGTTCAACTCAATGGCCTTGTCACTATCTTTTAAAGCCTGATGGTATTTGCCAAGGTTAAGATAGGCATCTCCCCGGTTTACATAGGCCCCTGCAAATTGCGGATTCAACTCAATGGCCTTGTCACTATCTTTTAAAGCCTGATGGTAGTTGCCAAGATCGCTATAGGCAACCCCCCGGTTTACATATGCCCCTGCATCTTGAGGGTCTAGCTCAATGGCCTTGTCATAATCTTTTATCGCCTGATTAGGGTTGCCAAGTCTGCCATAAGCAACCCCCCGGCTATAATATGCCTCTGCAAATTGCGGGTTCAGATCAATTGCCTTGTCATAATCTTTTATCGCCTGATTGTGGTTGCTAAGGTCAAGATAGGCATCTCCCCGGTTTACATATGCCTCTGTAAATTGCGGGTTCAACTCAATGGCCTTGTCAAAATCTTTTATTGCCTGCTTGTTGTTGCCAAGTCCAGAATAGGCATTCCCCCGGTGATGATAGGCAGATGCAAGTTGCGGGTTCAGCTCAATGGCTTTGTCAAAATCTTTTATTGCCTGATTGTATTTGCCAATGATACCATAGGCATATCCCCGGCTATTATAGGCAGATGTATATTGAGGGTTCAGCTCAATTGCCTTGTCAAAATCTTTTATTGCCTGATTGTAGTTGCGAAGGACACCATAGGAAGTCGCCCGATAAGCGTAAGCGATTGCATATTGAGGGTTCAGTTCAATGGCCTTGTCAAAATCTATTATCGCCTGATTGGGGTTGCCAAGGTTATCATAGGCATTCCCCCGGTTAACATAAGCCGCTGCAAGTTTAGGGTTCAGCTTTATGGCCTTGTCAAAATCTTTTATCGCCTGATTGTGGTTGCCAAGTTTATCATAGGTATTCCCTCGGTTAACATAAGTCGCTGCATCTTGCGGGTCTAGCTCAATAGCCTTGTTATAATCATTTATCGCCTGATTGTAGCTGCCAAGTTTATCATAGGCCAGCCCTCGGCTATTATAGGCAGATGCATATTGAGGGTTCAGTTTTATGGCCTTGTCATAATCTGTGATGGCCTGATTGTAGTTGCCAAGTTTATAATAGGCCAGTCCCCGGTTATGATAGGAGATTGCATATTGTGGGTTCAACTCAATGGCCTTGTCATAATCTGTGATCGCCTGATTGTGGTTGCCAAGGTTATAATAGGAAATTCCCCGGTCATTATAGGCCGCTGCATATTGGGGGTTCAACTCAATAGCCTTGTCATAATTTGTGATCGCCTGATTGTGGTTGCCAAGGTCGGCATAAACCTTCCCTCTGTTCCTATAGACCAATGCAAGTTGCGGGTTCAGCTCAATGGCCTTGTCAAACTCTTTTATCGCGTCATTGTGTTTGCCAAGATTATGATAGGTAACCCCCTGGTTATTATAAGCATTTGCATCTTTGGGGTCCAGCTCGATGGACTTGCTGAAATCTTTAATCGCCTGATTGTAGTTGCCAAGTTTATAATAGGCAGCACCCCGGCTAAAATAGGAATTTGCAGATTGTGAATTCAATTCAATAGCCTTGCTAAATGCGACAAGAGCATCGGTATAATTATCGGAAGTGTATGCCGCATATCCTTTTTCATACCATTCTGCGGCATCGAGTTCTTTGATGGTTTTCTTATATGCCGCCGTCTCTTTCTTTTTCTGTTCCCCCTTTGACTTTGCCAGTTCTTGGCGCAGGCGTTCATTTTCCTTCAAGAGATCATCCGATTTCTTTCTGATTTCTTCCAGTTCTTTGGTCTTCTGCCGGTCTTTGCGCAGGGTATCAATGGCTTTGACGACATCGTTGGAATCGGCTTTAATTTTGGCTTTAAGCCAGTAGGTACGGCCGTCCCATTTTTCCTCGACAAGTTCCGTCTGGACAATACCGGCAGTGAGCGTGGTGATCTGGTCTTTGGAAAGCTGAAAATTTTTCACTTCCGTTTCGCTTTCCAGATACGTCCCCAGCTCTTCAAGCAGCAGTCTTTTGACTTCACGAAGGGAAACAACACGGCAGGCATTTTTGCCGTCTTCATCGCTTGCCAGATAGGTGTATTCCTTTATGAAGGTTTTTGTCTCGGCGGATGTAAGGCTGGGAATGCACAATATCAAAAGAATCGCGACGAATGTAATTCTTGTCAGGATGGACTTCATGGCTGCGCACCCCTTTCAATCATTACTGTTGTAAAGCATAGAGGAAAAAATGAATGCCCTTGGCGGTCTGTTGTGTAACGTGATGGATCAACCAACCCAAACGGCATGCGGCCCCGGACGGTAAAAAGCGAAAAAAAGATAGCAGATGAGGCCGGAACAGTAAAGGATTAAATGATCAGCGATTTAATGAAGCAGTTGCATTCTCGCCATTTTTGTCATTTCGACCGAAGGGAGAAATCCATGTCCCGAATGCAATGAGGAATCTTTAGATTTCTCAGTCGCTTCGCTCTTTCGAAATGACAGCAGACGTCGCTCGCGCTCCTCGAAATGACATTTTTCAGGTCTCAACGAGAATAACAAGGAACATCCCTGAGAAATGGAATGACTACAAATGGAAACGTTTTATTTGGAGACTTTTTTAATTTTGTTTTTCGCGTCCACGAGGACGCATTTGGGCTTCCAGGTTTTGGCCTCCGCATCGTCCACCGCCACGTAAG
>JAGVVH010000231.1 GCA_019135895.1 Bacteroidota bacterium
TCAATTTTAAATTGCTTTGAATAGCTCTTTCTTTCTGTTGTCATCTCTCACCTCAATTAGTTTATTCTCTATATCACTCTTTTCGAGGTGTCCACTATGACTATACCAGTTCAGGTGTCGCCATCAGATACTTTCGTTACTGTACCTTCAACAGTGCGAATGATATTTTGATTAGCAGACGCGTTGATCACTGTCACCAGTGCAAAAATCAACAGTACAAAAATGATGAGTATATTTTTTCTCATGAAATCGTCATAGCAACGTTAAAATATTTCATTCAGTATAAACCTATATTTTCTTAAAAAAAAAGAGATTTTTAAGAGAATTGACATAATCATAAAAATAATTTTCCCGGATGTTAGCAGAGATTTTCTGGATAAAAAAGGCTTAAAAAATACCTTCTAAAAAACGATCAAAATCAAAAAGGTGTAAAATCCTTGCCTCAAAACATCTAATCTTTGGCTACTTTTGGCCAATCCTTACCTGCTTTGTGACTTTGTTTTTGTTGTCTTATGGTACACCATAGGAAAGCTGGTTTTCATAGAAAAAAAACGGATTTTTATAATTTTCTTACCTTAAAATTCAATCCTGACTTTATCATTTTTGTAAAATGATATTTAGATAAGAAAAGATTATGTGACACAACAGCAAATCAAGAATTTGGCATCAAATAAATCTCGGATATTTTCGATGAATTAACAATTAATTGACCATTGGACTCGTCGGCATCTACACGATTTATTCTCATGTTTAGTAACCTTAAGCAAGTTCCTCTAATAAAATTGAATTTTTCTGTGACCCTTAAAATAATCGGTGTATTTTGTGGAATATTAGTTGATGCAATTGTCACTGCATCGTAACTACGTGATCCATGAACCCCAACAATTTTAACTGCGATATCTATTAGAGAATTATCAGGCTTTTCTTTCTTGCCTATTTTTTGCAGACCACTTTCCCAATAATTTGTGCATAAATGTCTCACAAAACAATGACAGCAATTTTCTTCCTCTATATTAGCTTCTGGAGGACAATCTGTTATTTTTATTTTAGCTTGCCTCGTTCTCTCAATTAGTTGATCCTTATAAACATTAGCTTCCGACACCGATAAAGGTGGAACATCAATATCTGCGTCAATATATGATATTGTTAATTTGCTTGCTGGTCGCGCCGAAGGATTCTTTTGTTTATCGTAAAGCCAAAGAAAACTGTAGATTTTTAATTGTTCTATATGTTTTTGTTTAGGTTTACCAGTCTTAAAATCGCGGATTTCACATTCATCTTGAGTTAGTTTTATAAAATCGGCAACGCCTTTCCATTTAATCTCTTCGTTTACTAACAGAACCTCTGAAAAAACACCATTTCTCAATGCTAATGTGCTGCCTTGACTCACTGAAGAAAAACATTTTGTGGCAATTTGTTTTCCTTCAAATATTCTAGAGAGAAGAATTCTTGTATTTTCTCGTATGTCACTTTTCCTGTCCATTAAGATTTTTTTTACTACGTTCAATTTTCCAACTGATCTAGGATTATTAGAGTATTCTATCAAAACATCATCAGTTATTTTTTCAATAATACGCGAAAATCCGCCTAATTTCCTCATTACGTCAATGGAACTTGAATCATCAAATGAAGTGCACCCAGAAATTTGAAATTCTTTTAAAATAATTTCGACTAACCGATGTATTACCTTGCCTATTAATGTTGATTGAATAAGAGGCACCGGATAACCATGCTTGCTCCATATATCCGGATAATCGCTTGACATCAAAGCCCAATAGCGTGGACATGCTTCTATCCATTGTATCGTTGAGAACGACATCCAATCTGGTAGAGATGCCCAGACTGTTGGTTCTCTTGGAACCATAATAGCTGAAAATTGTATTGTCACCTTTAAATGGTTCCCTTCAGTCTTTCAATGACCTCAAGCGTTGCTTTTGGGAGATTTTTTCTAATTAAGATATCATCTTTTAAAATGACATTACCAGAAAACTCTTTCATATCATTCAGCTCTATCGTAGATGCTGTGTCTGGCGTAAGAAAGGAGTTGCTTGCAACAACAAATTTCTGGCCATCATCTCGCTCAGCCAGAATTGGCGCAATGATGTCACCGATCCCAAGGATGGAAATGCTCTCGTTTCTACTGAAACGAATCCCGTTGACTTTTTGACGTAAAAGATCTTGGTATAATATTTCTTCTTCTTTTGATAGATCCGGCGAAGGTATTACTCCATCTAGCAAAAAACGAAGTAACATAGCTCCTGAACGTCTATCCAATAATTCGTGTTCATGCCTATTCTGAAAGTTTCTAAGACATCTATAGCAAGAAGCATCACAATTCATACAACCTTCAAGAATTTCCAGAGCACTACGGAAGATGTCAATCCCCATTGCTCCCACTAGGCGTGCAAAACCAGCACCGCCAGGAAGTGTATCATAAATGAAAATCTCTGCTTCTTGACCAAATATTCCTGCTTCCGTTAACGCTGGACGATACTCAGCCGAAAGCTCACTAGGCTCAAGATCCAACCGCTTACACGCAGCCTTAACAATTGCTTCACATATAGTTCGTAAAGCAACTTGTGTTCCAAAATATCCTGGGCGCAATTGTAAAGGCGGTTTAAGATCCATAGACACAAGTAATATATCTGTAATAAAGTCTGTCCCCAAAACTATCCCTTTTGCAGAGAGGCTACCTTCGCATTGTTGATTTTGTTCGTCTGGATAAGGTTTAAGGTGAGTAGTAGCAACACTATTTGATGGAGATGCAACAGGAAGTATTTTCCCGCATCGTAAACAGTAGTTATATCCTTCATTGTTTGCTCCTCTATTAGTCACAAGAAGATAGTCTCGAACTGAATATATCTTGATCTGTTCATTGAGAATTTTCCATTTATTATCCGATGGTGTTCTAAGATATAGCTTTGCGCGAGTTGCATAGCTTAGGATCGGTTCGTCGTCAGGCAATGTGCCTTCAGGTTTTTCGGCAGGATGGGCAAATCCTGGTGGTCGTAACCATATTTGTGATTCTCCAAAAGTATTTTGACCTCCACAGGCAGGACAATCTGTTTTATCTCCTCTTAGATCGCGATCAAAATCTATTGTCTCCGCATACTGACAATTACTACATTCATAATACAATCTTTTCCGTTGCCACGCGTTGTTCCGATCCTCCCACATAGGAGAATATATTGCGCCAGATTCCCATTTTTTGTTGTCGATTGTAATCTGCCTTCCAGGAGCATATTCTGTCAGCGCAATTGGAAGACCTTGCGAGGGAGAATATCTAAAAACTGATCTATAGTGAGTCGAATTCACTACATCGAAGACATAAAAAGTTGCTACATCTGTGGGAAAAGCATACCTAGGAAGCTTACCTTTATATAGGAGTCTATCCAAAAGCATATCATTTACTTTCATGATATCTTTTGTCGCGTCCTCTCCTGGTTCTGGTGGGGATTCAATTCCATCATCTTCTGTTTCCTTTTCATTATCTTTGATATTATCAGGTGAGGCAGAAGTTCCGTTGTTGCCTTCTTTATTGTTGCTAGCGTCTTGGTTCCACGCAATGGCATCATCTATTTCTTGTATTGTTTCTGCAGTGGCTTTGTCTATTAGACATTTTCTATCGATTGCATTTAACTCAAGAGGTATCCATGATTCTAATTCTTCTTTAATAACATCTCGCTTTTCGCCAAGCCATTTAACAAAATCATTCCTATTTATTGTGCTTGAATTTCTTTTAAACATCGCTACAGTATCAAGAACCTCAAAAAGTTGTTTCCTTCGTTCTCGAGGTGGAATTTCTGGAAGACGTTCTCGATGATATCTTTGTAAGAGATATGCGGTTACATGCCTTTTTGTAATATCATAATTATCTAAGGCCAGAATAGGATCATCAACTTCTCCCGTTATCATTTGTTCAGGATTTTGAAAATAATGTTCATCATGGCTGTTGCCGGCACTTGCATATCCTGTAACTGTAGCAATTGTATCGCCACGACGTCCTGCACGTCCGGACCTCTGTTGGTAATTTGCACGAGAAGGAGGCATATTTCGGAGAGCAACACCCGAGAGAGCTCCAATATCAATCCCTACTTCCATTGTAGTAGTACATGACAAAATGTCAATTGCGGCTTGTTCACCTTCGTTGTTTATATTTCCAAGATTAACATCTTGGAATAATAATTCATGCAGTTCAGCTTTGGAGAAAATATCTTCTGCCTGGGCGGTGTTAAGCTGAGCGGTATGCTCTCTGGCTATTAGTGCCATCGGCGCTTGCGGTGGTTCTGCAAGAGCTGCCAGAGTCGAGTATCGATATGATCTGGTCAAGTAAAAACGGACACCCGGTTAAGCTGCTTTTGCCAACGTAAGACTCTTTTCAAAATCATTCGGATTTTTGTATTTCAAATACGAATGAAGACGATGGCTGTT
>JAGVVH010000521.1 GCA_019135895.1 Bacteroidota bacterium
TGTCTGTATGGATTTGCATGCAATCCATGTGCTTTCTCTTGTCCACAAGGGGCTATTTCCAAATCTTCGACTTCAGCTGTTCCGGTGGTTGATTACGATAAGTGTATCGGTTGTATGGAGTGTGTTTCCCGCTGCCCGGGACTGGCAATTTTTGGATATAATCTTGCTAAAAATTGGCTCTTCCTTCCGTTTGAATATATTGCTGAAGAAAATGCTGAGGTATTTCTGGTTAATAATCAAGGTGAGAAAGTTGGAGAAGGAGTTATTGAAAAGATTCTCACAAAATCTAATAAAACTCATGTTGCCAGAGTGAAAGCTCATGATATTCAAGGAGAGGCTCTTACTGAAGTGACCGGTTTTATTATCAAAAGCAATTATCCTGACCCTATTGAGGAGATTGTTGTGACTGATTCCGACAAATCTCCCATTTATCTTTGTCATTGCGATGACGTTCAACTGGATACTATTATGAAAGCAGTGGGCGATCGCGTGATGATTACGGTGGATGAATTAAAACATACTACTCGTATCGGCATGGGACCATGCCGCGGGAAACGCTGTATTCCGCGTGTAAAACAGTTGCTTAGGTCTAAAGGTATTGAAGTGGTTGGGGATGCTACTCCACGTGGGCCATTGGCAAATCAATTGAATCTGGGAGAACTTTATCCTTCAGATAACAAACCGACTTTTATTACTAAGGTGAATGGCAAGCCTACAAAAAAAATCTATTGCGATGTTTTTGTGGCCGGTGGTGGAATTACAGGAAGTGCTCTCTTTCGATATTTTGCCGAAAGTGGTAAGAAAACAGTAATGGTTAATGTGGAACACGGTTCTTCGTGGCGTAATATTGCCGGTGGCCGTCCTGCTTTTTCGGTACCTGAAATTGCTGATATTGCCAATCATAATCTAAGAACTTCAAAAAGAAACCAATATCGATTATACTCCGATTCGGTATGTCGGCTTTGCTCACGATGAGGCTACTTATAAGGCTCTGGAAGCTTCAAAAGCCTGGTCGGATGCTTATATGGTGGATAAAAAAGATTTTAGAAAAGAGATATCTCCCTTTTTTAACCCCAACTTGAATACATACCAGGCAGCTTTGATTACACATCAGTGCTGGCATGCCACTCCCGGCTTGGTTCTGAATGCCCTCCGAAATATGGCAATTAATAATGGTGGGGTTATGTACGAAGATTCTCGCCTTATGGAAGTTCAAAGAACTGATAAAGGATTTATGGCCTTGGTTTTTACCCATGAGAATGAATTTATTGAATTTTATTGTGATCATTTTGTCAATGCATTGGGAATGAATTTATTGAATTTTATTGTGATCATTTTGTCAATGCATTGGGTTCTGATGCTGCTCGTTTTGCAAATCAATTGGGCATAGAAACAGGTCTTTATCCGGTTAAACATCAAGCATTTATTACTCGCAGACTTCCTCTGCTCGGAAAAGATGGCGGTGCTTTGGATATGTTAATTGACAGACGTCATTATAAGGGCTTTTCTGCTGTTTACGGGCAACAACTACCTGAAACCGGACAGATTATCGGCTGTGCTTCTCCTGCTTTCGATAATCAGGAAGTAGCAAAAGATTTGAAATTTAATTCACAGGAATTTTTGGAAATTTGTTCTGAGATTTTTACCGATTGGCTCCCCCAATTAAGTGCTGTCGGCTTCCAGGCAATTTGGGCAGGCTATTATACCGAACCTCGCTATATTGTTGATCCTGAAAATGGGTTGTTGGTCGGAATGCGTGGGCATGGTTTTATGCTGGGTCAATATCTCGCTAAAATTTATGTCGATAAATATTTAGGACGAGCAGTCCCAGATTATATGGATCGATTGTCCCTTAAAGGAGATGGCTTGAGTGAAAATGCTTTTAAATAAGAGTATTTACCTGAACAAAGTGTTCCTTTTTCTATGATGAGTGTATGTGGATACGATTATTGATGTATCTGCTATTTGACCAATATAGTTAATAATACTCTCTTGATTCAATAATTTAAAAATATTATCTGACTAAATTTTATTTTTAGTTATTATATTT
>JAGVVH010000410.1 GCA_019135895.1 Bacteroidota bacterium
ATGATTGTGGATACACTATCTGTCTAGACGAAAGTTTGTCTATAAATTGTTATAAATCATCTTTCGAAGCTAGGCATAGGCTACCTTTTTACGAAAATATTCCCACCAAACAATATATACTGGTGGAGAGTGTTTTATGTTAGCAATGGGTTTATATAAAAGTTATAATACATATAGAATATTTCTAGGAACCACTACATACATATGGAACGACTTCGGACACCCTTCTTGGGCAACATCGTATGGCCCGAGTTGTACGGAAGAATATATATTAGCAAATGGAAATAGAAAAATCCTATGACTCAATACAACGTTCTTGGGTATTACGAACACGTAGAAGGATACTTCTATATAAAATTCTTCCATAAGTTTACAGGACAACGTAAATTTGGTGGATATAAACAATTCCAAGTGGTAAGAGAGCTAGACTCTTCCTGGAAGCCTTATGTCTTTAATGAGCATAATAAGCTCCATACAAGCCTAGAAGTCCTTGGGAAGAAGGTGGTGAGCTATAAGCCGTCGGTTAATATGAAGCGGCGTATAACGCTTTTAAAGACCCCACCAGACGCCCAGAAGCCCTACCTAGTGGAACTAGTAACCACAACATCCAAACATCGCTATGGGTTCTTTAATGAATCTGAGATAGAAGAAATAAAACACTTGACATTGGATGAAATGTGTTATAAACTAGCTGTTATGAAACAACCTAGGAGTGTTGTGTAATGTTAACATTAGACATAGGTTTATATAGATATTATTCTGGAATATACATTGTATTAGGTCCAGTTGTTTGGTATCGCACCAATTTTAATATTGGACATACTGATAATAAGTGGAGAAATACGAAGAGTATTAAGAAGGTATTATGAATAAGGTTGGTTTATATTTTAACACTAAAAATGAAATCTATTATATAGCATTTACACCGTATGTAATTAAACTGATTGATGCATATGGTTGTGTAAATAATTCTGTGTATATAAATTTAGATCAATTTGATGGCAGCTTTGAGCGAATATTAGTATGAAGGAAATTGGTTTATATATCAACACCGCGTGGTATAATATACATTTGTACGGTAAGTTGAGAATTGTTTATAAAACCCTTGGTCATATACACAGTTCTAAAACGATTATAGTATTTGAACAAGTCGATGATTTTAATAATCCAATAGGTGAAAAATGGAAGTTCTAGGACTTTATAAATATAAAGAGTCGGATTGGTATGTATTAGTTTTACAATCAGGACAAGAACCATTGATTTGTCATCCACAAATAACTAAGTTACGCATGGGATTGAACTTTATTGCTTATTCCGCAGATGATCTAAGAGAGTGGTTTAAGGAGCTACTGGTATGATGTGCCTTACGTTCAAAGTTATGGTTCCCCATAAACATTCGCCTCTTCTGGATTCATTGTATATTAAAGGTTATGATGTTGCGAATCGAATGATTTTGGATAGAACAAAAACCAGTTCAAAACACTGGAAAGAAATTCCTTGCGTTGTCGCAAAAGCTTTATCCTCCAAATACCAAAGGAATAAAAAACTTAAGAAAATTTCACGACTGGTGCTTCCCATCTGTGGAGACAAAGGGAAGCAGGTAAAAATTGTTGAAGGCGGAGTTAGGGTGCCGAGTCTCTTTAAAAAAGAAGTAATTCCTCTAACTTTCCCTAGACCAATAATTGGATTCATCCGACAAGTCGAATTTTCAAAAGTGGATGGACAATGGGTGATGAGCTACTCGTACAACACGCCCGTCGAGCAAAAAATCGAACCAAATGATAAAACAAAAGTTATCGGAGTCGATAGAAATTCAGTGGGAAATGTCGCAACAGTTTCAACGCCCGATGGCGAGGTAAAATTTCTCGGACCATCAACAGCGGGTATAACAAAAAACTTTAGAAACAGAAGATCAAAACTTCAAAGAAAAGGAGCCAAAACTGCATTAAAGAAAATCAAGCGAAAACAATCGAGACGAATTAAACATATTAATCATATTGTATCTAAACAAATTGTTAATCTAGCCAAAAAACATAACTCTGCTATTGTTTTGGAAAATCTTTCAGGCATTAATAAAGGTAAATCCAAGCGGTATGTTAAAAAATCGCAATGGAGCTTTTATCAACTGGAACAGTTTCTTCTCTACAAGGCGAACTTGCTTGGCTTACCAATTTATTATGTTGACCCTCGTAATACGAGCAAGCAATGTAGTAAGTGCGGAAGTATTAATGCGACAAGTGGAAAAAAGTATCACTGTTCAGTTTGTGGATACGTTGCTCACCGTGATGCGAATGCTGCCTTAAATATACGTTCAAGATGGGTGGAGCAAGCCGTGCCTAGCAGCGCGGCGGGACTTATTGGTGATTCCCTTAACCAGAGAACAAATGAGGTTGTTCAACTGGAATCGTCGGGCGGTGCCCGATGAGCACCATGTATAAAAATGCGCATATTGGAGCGGGATCTTATTATAACATCGAACTAGATAGGACTCTGTTTATTTGTATTTGGATTAGTTATACCGGTGGATACCTCATGTATGACGATGTATTTTTACAAGGAGCGGGAAACACGTGGGAGAAGTTGTGGTAGGAGATGCGGAGGGTCGCGAAGAAGAATCTTCGCTCCATTATTTAGGTGTTTATAAAAATAAAGTAAGCAATAATTATTATATAGTTGTTCTAGAAAATTTATGTATTAGTATTTCTGTTACTGAGACGTACTGGAGTCATTTTATTAGTTGGAGAGCGTTCTTAAATAAAAGTGAAGATATGAGAATTTTATGATAGGTATGTATTATTTAGAATCGACTAATATGTACTTAATTGCATTAGATGAAAATACCACACATTTAAGTATTTATATTGATAACAAAAAGAGTTGGTATAGCAGTAATGCGTATTATGACTATCTCCTTTCTTTTGATAAAAAGGTGTTGTAATGAATAGTCGAGACGAACGAAGTGTCGCAGACTTGGGACTCTACATAAATAAATATCCTGATATAACATATTATAATATCCATCTATCTTTCGACGAAAGATGGTACATTCGGTTGGTTTGGAAAGAAGGAGAACTTTATAATGATCTCACTTCGGGTATAATAGGTGTCGAATGGAATTTCTAATATTTTTAGTAATCGTATTTATATCAGTAAAACTATTGTCAGCCATGATGGACAATTATAAACATAATAAACTTCCTAAAGAATGTGTAGGAGTTCATGAATGGATTTATGTAAAAGATAAAGATTATGATGTTGAAAGATTAAAATGTAAACAATGTGGGAAATACCCAGGAGTAGAAAATGGAAGAACAGAACAAGACATCTATTGAACAACCAGTTGTAAACACCGCTACATGTAAGAAATGTGGCGCAACAGGGCTAAAGATTACACACAGCAAGTATAACCATAAGAACGCTAAATATGTTGATGATAATGGGCACGCTTGGAATGGTCGTGTATGTCCTAAATGTCATCGTGAGGCAATGAAAGAGCGAATGAGAAAACGTCGTGAAGAAGCTGCTAAAAACTAATACATTCGAAAACACAGTGATCGTTGCATTGTCGATTATATTAAGTATTACATTTCTTATTCCAGAACGCAGTATTGATAATCAAGTTGAAGAGTATTATAACACATATGTCCAACAATTAAACACTATTTGTCCGGGTAAGTTTAAAGAGCCTCATCAGCTCATTGTGGGCTTTAAAAAACTACCCGACACAATCATAGGTGTATGTTTTAAATTGTTAACAAAGCGTTATATGTATATCGACTCTGACTACTGGACATATTCATATGACTATAAACGAAAGCAAGTATTATACCACGAGCTTTCTCATTGTTTTTTACATAAAGAACATGTCGATATTCCCAATAACTACATGTATTATCAAGATAGTGAAATTATGCCACATGTATTTGAAAGCCAAGTAATAGCTGATATGAAAACGTGGTGTGCGGAGTAGTGATTGTTAGAAGTATTAGTCCTAGCAGCTTGTTTAGAAACGTCAGAGGGTTGTTCAAAACTCTCTGATCATTATTTTAAATATAAAGGGTATGATCAGATATATGACGCCTTTACGAAAAAATATAGAAGAGAACTGGAGTTTGCTAGTCCTGGTATTTTTATGGCTAATGTGGCTACACAGAAGTCATTGAAGTTTAAATATAGGCCGTTTATTTTTGAGGTAAAACAAAATGAGTTCAAAACAGTCTTTACCTACGACTGGTAATTTTTTGAGATATGAATATGGTTCTAGATGGATTGCTATTGTTGTAAAAACTGATTTAGTTTTATTCTTTGATGAAGATGGCGATTTCGATGAATTAGGCGTTGGACGTGCTTATATCCAAAAACCCTCTGAAGATAATAGTGTTGATTATATTATACCATGAATGATAATTTAAATTTATACGCATACTATGG
>JAGVVH010000375.1 GCA_019135895.1 Bacteroidota bacterium
TAACCCTCCAATCATCACCAAAATCAAGAAGTAAATCGAAAAACTGCTCTGAAAACATCATAAACCATCTTTTTTGCCAAAGATCTCAAATTCCATTAAATTCGCAGTAGAACCCTATTTTTTAAAGAGTTCTGTAGATATGAAACTCCGTTTCGCGATTTTATTCCCTTGTTTTTTAAGCAGAAGAGTTTAATATCGCCTCTGAGATAAATAAATGATGAAAAGTACAGAGGGGTTTACAATACCTCAATTTTAACAGTCATTGCTCAAAATGATTTAGTTTTGTTATCTTATAATAAATTTTTCTGAAGAAATAATCTTGTCATCAACGATAAGAAGTGCGACATAAATGCCGGAATTCGGATCAGTTAGCTTGATTTCTATAGGTGATCCATCTCCATCAGCTAACGTTCTGTAAACGACATGTCCATTCATGTTAATAATGGCTAACTGCTTTTTTTGATATGTTTCGGATTGGCTCGGTTGTATCCAGAATAATCCCTGATTTGGATTTGGATAGATTTCTATTAGTTTAGCGGTGTTAATATTTTTAATTGGTATTATCTTCACTTCAATTTGCTCTGAGCTTGATGATGCCCCCAGGTTATCAGTGGCTATTGCCTTTATTACAAAAGTGCCAGTATCAGGATTTTCCCAGTTGAAATTATAAGGTTCTGATGTCAGTTCCGCAATGGTGGTTGATCCACTTTTAAGTTCTATTTTGCTGATACTTCCATCAGGGTCATATGCTTCTATTTCAAACACAATCTTGTCATGCTTTTTGAATTTATTGTTGTTATTACTAGGTGAGGTAATTCTGACAACAGGTGATTGGTTTATTATAGAACTACTCTTTTTGACCACAATATTCATGGGAGCAGACACCGTCCTGGCATTCTTATCATCAACAGCAATCGCAGTGATGGAATAGGCACCCTCACCCACCTCCTTCCATGTGTAAGAATAAGGGGCTAATACACTTTCTCCCAGTACATGCGATCCTTCATAGAACAAAACTTTGGTAATGTATCCATCTTTATCAGAGGCTATGGCATTTATTGTTATTGTTGCTGGTGAAACGAGGGAATTACTCTTTGTAGGTGATGAAATACTTACTATTGGGGGTTCATTTGTTACGCTGGTGCAATTATTAATTACAGATTGAGGATTTATATCTGCTGCTTTGCCTCCTGATAGACTCTGAATGGGATTCACTGTAGGCATTTTGTATGAAATAGTAATTGCATCACCGGCCTGGACAGGGCTGGATAATGTAAGCAGTACATGCACATCTTTAATTGCAACAGAATTTACAGGACAGATTGCCGAATTCACTCTCACTTCATAAGCAGAAGAAGAGGGGACGATACTTGCAAGGGGAATATTATATTTCATTTCAAGCAATGACGGTGATGAGTTTTGAATCACTGCACTTACAAATACAGGAATGATTGTTGTTACGTTGTTAATAACTGTCTTGGCCAAAATAGATTCAACCTGCTCTCCTGAAGTGGATTGTAAAGGATTGATGGAAGGTTTATTATAATTGATAGTAATATTATCTCCAAAAACAACAGCAGTTCTAAGTGTTAGGACAACTTTTGAACCAAATACGGACACATAATTAATGGTTCTCAGCGAACCATTTACATATACAATGAAAGCAGACAAGGGTGGTTGAATACTGGCCAAAGGAAGATTAAAATTTATTTCCAGTTTATCTGGTGTCTGATTAGCGACTGTTGCATTCACAAACTGTGGTTTGACGGGCTCCGTAACCGGATTTGTCATCGAAGGAGATTCAGACCATCCTAGGTCTGGATTGGTGCCATGAAATTCTGTTCCCACATATACTCCGGCATCAATTAAACCTGAGGATTTTGCCAACTTAAGAAAGTCAATGTTTGGTTGAGATCCATCTTCATTCCTGGGACCTGAAATTCCAGTCGTATCAATCGATAAGAAATCCGTATCCTTTACATTGAGAGCCAAGTCCCATGAGTTGTGGTCATGAATATTTTTTCCTTCGAAAAAATTGCTTACATTCTGATAACTGACATTATTTCTTAGTATAACTTCCCTCTTACTATAGCCATTTTCTTCTGTATATAATGTTGGAATAATTGAAAAGCCGCTATTACATCTATATATTGTATTATTATAAAAGTATTCATTTATTGGAACACTGGAACCTGCGTTATCATTAATTCCTCCGTGCGGACAATATGCAGCAATACAATTTCTTACAATTAATGTTGGTCCTTCGGATGTTTGTGTATAGTTTAGCCCGAACTTGAATCCGGATCCGAGTCCCGGACCAGTTAGATTCATATCTTTTGGTGCATTATTCCATGTCCAGCAATTGTCGAAGATAGCAGTTCCTCTGCCAATTCCACTGAAACCCTGATCCGAGTTTTCCCATGACCGGCAACCAAAAAAATAGTAACGAAGTATTGTGGTTTCATCACTTCCTACGTTGAATCCAGTACCACCATTTCCCGGAAAAGAATCGGATCTTAATGGATCGAAGCATCTGTATGCATCGCAATTTATGACATCAGCACTGCAGTTATATAACCTCCACCCTTTTCCTTGTATATGATGTGCAGTGCAGTTTCTGAACGTAATGTTGGTAGAATTATAACCTTTGAATCCAATGACTACATTTCTATCATATACCTGATTCACATTTCTGACAGTTATGCCCTTAAATTCAATATAATGACAATTATTTTCTAACGATATTGCACCTTCCTGATCGCTTAGAGAACTACTTGGGATCCAATTAGTAAAATCAAAAATTGGTTTTTCTCCCGGGTAATTCAAAAAGAAGATATGTTTATCAGCTGTACCTGAAAGGCCGCTTATTATAACATTTGACCTCATATCATAAACTCCACCTCTAAGAAGTACAGTATCACCTGGAGAGACTTGTTTGGCAGCGTAGCTTAAAGTTGCCCAAGGTTTTTCAAATGATCCATCACTTGAATCATCTCCTCCAGGTGCTATATAGAATTGTGCATGATGCTTAGGTGCATCCATATCATAATATATTGAAAAATTATGTTCTGGATCGAGAATGAACTTATTTTCAACTGGAGAGAAACTCTTTACAAAAATTGAATCTTTCTCAGGTACAAATTCAAAAATCTTCAAATATCCCGAACCACCATCATATTCATCTCCTTGGAAATCACTTAGGATTGTGTGAATTGTTGACCCGTTAAGAACATCAAATCTATACCCTTGACCGTGCATGTGTCCACAGAGCATCATAAACAAATTAGGATTATCACATAACCTATTATAAATATTTTGTCCAACCTGAAGCCATTGTCCTGGATTCCCAACATCAATTAGCCCGTGTGTAGTTAACATTCCTCTTCGCTTTGGATACGCTTTTAAGAGACTGTCAGCCCAGTTGATTTGAGCGAGAGATGCAACATAGGTTAAGTGGATGGCAATGAAATCCATTCCACCTGCAGTGAATAGTTGAAAGTTGCATGTATTATTGCCTCTAAATGCATCGCCATAAAAGTCTTTTCCCATATATCTTGACTTTCCAAAGTATTGATTAAACAATGTTGAATCAATATGGTATTTGTTAGTATCAAAAATTCCATCGTGATTTCCAATTGTGAGGCCATATGGAATATTTGACTTTTCTAGAATAGAAAATGCTGTATCTGCGTATTGCCATTCTGCAACTTCATTATAATAGGTCAAGTCACCATATTGTGTAACAAATGCTATATTCAGGGTGTTTTTATTATTTGCTATCCACTGCATCTGTGAATATAGTTGCCTAGGAGTTCCTCCGTTTTTAAAAGACGTATAATTCTGAATATCTGGAATTCCAATTATTCTGAAACTCTGTCCTGACAATTCAATTTCAGAAAAAATGAAAAATACTAGAACGAGATTCAATATAATAAACAAGCCTTGGTGATAACTGTGAGGTTTCATCATGTTATGCTTTAAAAGGGTTAGGCTTTCTGCATACTAGGTTGCCAGTAAAACTTACAATCTGATGCATATATCAACACTTTAACTTCACTCAGTAATGAGTCATAAATGCATATTTGGGCATCAGGAGTCTGCCACATATACCATCCATAATACACATCTTAGTCCCGTTTATATAGGAAAAGAAACCTGCAATAACACTTATCTTAATTCTTATAAATTTGACGAATGTTAAAATATTTGTGATAAACTTATGAAATTATACGATGAATGCAACAGAAAGTTGCCTATGAAATGCTTATTTTTTTCACAACATTGGTATAATAGTTAAAAGTAATTGTGATGGTCTAGAAAAACTGGACAGGAATTTACTAACTTTAAAATTTCTGTCACATGAAAAAGTCAAGAAGAACATTTACAGCTGATTTCAAAGCCAGAGTTGCCATAGAGGC
>JAGVVH010000252.1 GCA_019135895.1 Bacteroidota bacterium
ATAGTATAATAAAATCCTATTCGATAATTGTTTTGCAATATAATCATAGTATATTCGCAACATTATTGTAACATGATTTTGATTTTATTGCAACATTAAATTAACATCGAGAATTATGGATGCTTTTTACCTGATATTGATTATTTTTCTAACGTTATTGGCTGTTTTTGACTTAGTGGTGGGAGTTAGCAACGATGCGGTAAACTTTATCAACTCTGCAGTTGGTAGCAGAGCAGCTTCGGTGCGTATTATTTTAATTATTGCCGGACTTGGCATTTTGGTTGGAGCCTTACTAAGTAACGGGATGATTGATGTAGCAAGGCATGGGGTTTTTCAACCTGCCAATTTTGTCTTTGCCGATATCATGTGTATTTTCGTTGCCTCTATGATTACCGATGTATTTTTAATTGATTTTTTTAATACGTTAGGATTGCCTACATCTACAACAGTTTCCTTTGTTTTCGAACTTCTTGGAGCCACCTTTGCCATTGCAATACTTCTCATTGTAAATGACACCACCGGAACTCTATCCTTTGTAAACCTCATCAATACGGAAAAGGCCCTTACCATTATCATGGGAATTTTTCTCTCTGTGGCCATAGCCTTTGTTTTTGGATATATCATTCAGTATATAACCCGTATTCTTTTTACTTTTAATTATAAAAAGAATATGAAATACTTTGCTGCCATTTTTGGCGGATTGGCTATTACCTCGATTGTCTATTTTATGCTTATCAACGGATTGAAAGACAGCAGTTTTATGACTCCTGAGCTGAAAGCCATAATGCACCAAAACACCTCTTATATTTTATTGGGTTGCTTTGCGTTCTTTACAATCCTAATGCAAATATTATATTTATGCAAAGTAAATATTCTAAAAATCATAGTCTTGTTGGGAACTTTTGCTCTTGCTTTGGCATTTGCGGGCAATGACTTAGTAAATTTTATTGGCAGACCGATTGCAGCTTTTGAAGCTTATTTGGATTATAAAGCAAATGGTGGTGGCGATATAGCAAGTACTCTAAAAATGGATTCTCTGAACGAACCTTCCAACACTCCAGTATACTTTTTGGTTATAGCCGCTGTTATTATGGTTATCACGTTGTTTACTTCCAAAAAAGCACATCATGTGGTTAAAACAGAGCTTAATCTTTCCAGACAAAATGAAGAAGAAGAAATTTTCAATTCTTCCAGTATTGGCAGAAACTTAGTCAGGGGAACCCGGAAACTATCTGTCTTCTTTTTAACGATAACTCCTGAGCCCGTGAAGAAATGGATAGATAATCGTTTTAATCATAAGGAGATTATAATGGAAGAAAATGCCAATTATGACCTACTGAGAGCTTCCGTTAATCTTATTGTTGCCGGTATGTTGATCGCCATCGGAACTTCTTTAAAACTTCCATTATCAACAACTTATGTTACTTTTATTGTAGCTATGGGAACTTCTCTGGCAGACAGGGCCTGGAGTAGGGACAGCGCTGTCTATAGAATCAGCGGGATTTTAAACGTAATTGGGGGATGGATAATTACTGCCGGCGCTGCATTTTTACTTGCTTTTGTGATGGCTCTATTAATTTATTATGGCCGCATGGTTGCCATCATTATATTAACCGGCTTGGTAATATATTCATTGATTCATAGCCAAATAAAATTCAGGAGAAAATCAAAAAATGAAGAAAAGAGTAAAGAAACAATAAATCAACTTATGTCGGTAACTGACACCGAGGAAGCCTTTCTTTTATTACAATCAAATACACGCGAAGATATAAACCTTACTCTTGAATTCGTTAAAGAAAAATATCTATCAACCATTGATGCTTTTTGCAGTGAAAATCTGAGAAAGTTGAGGTCTTTGAATACCGATATTGATTTTGAAAAAGAAAGGGTTAAGAAAATAAAAAGAAATGGAGCGATGGGAATTAGAAAACTTAGTGATAATGATGCAAATGAAAAAGGATTATACTATTTTCAATGCATTGATTTTATTAGTGAGGTTGTTTATTCGTTGCAACGTATTTCGCTCCCCTGTGAAGATCATATAGACAATAATTTAAGCCCTTTGAGTGATGAACAAAAAAATGAAATTTCTACTATTTCTTTTGCAATAAATACTTTCATTGACCAGTGTAACATAAAGATTCAGGAAAATGATTATCAAAGATTAAGAGATATATTGATATCATCTAATGAATTGACAATTGAATTAAACCGTATCAAACGGGTACAGTTGAAGCGTCTAAAACAGCAGGGTGTTAGCACTAAAGTCAGCATGGTATATCTTACTATTATTCAAGAATCCCAAAACATTATATCCTTTACAACTAACCTTGTAAAAGTGAGCAGAAGATTTCAGGAAAAAATTGAAGTATAGTTATTCGTTTTCAATCAACAACGGTCTATTTCCTTGCCAAGCCTGAACCCATTTAGGAATGGCATTAAAAAGAATAATAAAAACACACGCAACAATAACGACTGTCAAGGAACTGTTTATTATTCCCTGAATACGGGTGGAAGATTCTAAAATTTGAGGCAAGTAAATATTTTTCACATTCTGAAAGCCGGCAGTCAGGGTGGTTACACCCACAAAAATCATCGGCAGGATTGTGATCCACGCATACTTTTTCTTTCCATTATTAATGATATAGCTTGTTCCTATAACAAGGGCAATAGTTGCCAACAACTGATTGGCGCTCCCGAACATAGGCCAAATAGTGGCTACAGTACCCGAATAGATGAAATAGGCCCAGGCGAAAACAACCAGCCCACTTGCCAACAAGTTTCCGGGCAACCAGTTTGTGCGTCCGAAGGGTTTATAAATCTTACCAAAAGCCTCCTGAATGACAAAACGGGCAATACGAGTACCGGCATCAATAGTAGTGAGGATGAACAAAGCTTCAAACATAATGGCAAAGTGATACCAATAAGACATAAGCTCTTTCATTCCCGGAATAGAAGAAAAAATTTGCGCCATACCTACTGCCAATGAAACGGCACCACCGGTACGTCCGACAATATTTTCTCCGACCTCATTGGTAAGTTCAGTAATATTTGACTTAGTAAAACCCATTGATTGAAGTTGAGGCAGTAACTCTTGAAATTTCTCGGGTGAAACATTAATAGCAAAATAATCGTAGGGTAAAAGGCTTGCTGCAGCAACCAGAGCCAAAATGCTTACTAATCCTTCAATGAGCATCGAGCCAACGCCAATAAATTTTATATCTTTCTCGCTCATAATCATTTTTGGAGTTGTTCCTGAACTTACTAAAGAGTGAAAACCGGAGATGGCGCCACAAGCAATAGTAATAAAAAGGTAGGGAAAAAGTGTTCCCGGAATAATAGGTCCGCCACCGTTCACAAATGGGGTAAAAGCAGGCATTTTCAGATTTGGAGCCACCACAATAATGCCGATAGCAAGCATGGCAATAACGGTAATTTTCATAATGGAACTCAAGTAATCGCGCGGCGAAAGCAAGAGCCATACCGGTAGAACAGAAGCTAAAAAACCATAGATGGCAAGTAATATTGTCAATGAATGATGGTCATAAGTAAACCAGGAAGCTATAGAAGAATTGGGAATATACCTTCCAAAAATCACAGCCAATACCAGCATAATAACCCCAAAAATGGTAGCTTCTACCATTTTCCCTTTTCTGAATTTAGCCATCCAAACACCCATAATCAATGCTATTGGAATAGTGGCTGCAATGGTAAAAGTACCCCATGGACTTCCTGAAAGTGAATTTACCACAACAAGTCCCAGACCTGCAAGTGCCACAATTATGATAATGATAACCGCAACAGAGGTGGTTATCCCGCTCATTTTATTGATCTCACATTTTGCAATTTCAGCAATAGATTTCCCGTCGTGCCTGATAGAAGCGGTTAATAACACCAAATCGTGAACAGCACCTGCCATCACAGCTCCGATCAACATCCACAAAAATCCGGGAAAATATCCGAATTGTACCGCCAAGACAGGTCCAACAAGTGGTCCGGCACCGGCAATGGCTGCAAAATGGTGTCCGAACAAAACCCATTTATTGGTAGGATAATAATTCTGTCCATCATTCAGTCTATAGGCAGGTGTTACCTTTGAAGGATTCAAAGTCAACACTTTTGCACAGATAAAACTGAAATAGAAACGATACGCAAGCGCAAAAATAACAAGCGCCGCTATGACTAAAAACATTGCATTCATAATCTTCATTTTTTCAAGCGCAAAATTAAAAATTTCTCAAAGCTGATTGACAAAATTTTTATTTTTTGAGGATTAGGAAATGAAATTATTAATAAAAATGCTTTTATTGTAGGATAAACTTTTTAACTCCTATGTTTTTTCCTGATTTAAACTTTAAGGATGCAAAATAGAGTCCCGGCATACCAATAGTGTCAGCATTAAAAG
>JAGVVH010000061.1 GCA_019135895.1 Bacteroidota bacterium
GAAGCATAATCACCACCTGATTGAAGTATACTTACACCGCTTTCTTCGGTTCCGATCCACAAATTTTGATAGGAATCTTCAAACATGCACATTGCCAGGTCGCTGGCAATCGACCCTCTGTTTAGTGTATGTTTATAATGTTGAAATTGTTTAGATACGGAATTAATAATATTCACGCCTCCTCCACGCGAGCTGATCCAGATTTGCCCGACATTATCATTTGTTATAGATGTGATAATATTACTGTTGAGGCTCAGTTCCGAGAAATCTTTCTTGAGATGCCGGGTTGTTTCCCAATTATCACTTTCCCCTTGTTCGAGGCAAAAAATCCCGGCGCGGTTACCAATCCAAATTTTATGGTTGTCGTATAGAACCTTTCCCGAAATTATTGAAGAAAGATGGTGAATTTTAAAGGTATCTACATTTGCATTTTTAACGATTGCATTTAATTCGTATCCTCCTACCAGAATCCCGTTTTCAAAGTCACAAATCGATTCGCTGTAACAGGAATAATATTCCATTTCCACCTTTTCCGGTTGACTATAAGGATTTTTTAAGCGTAAGGTAAACAGGTTACTGCCCACCCAGATATTATTGTTTTTGTCTTGAAATATTGTTTTAATGGCATAGTTATTATTCCTATTTCTTACCGATATGGGTATCCTGTTAAACTGCGTAACGTTATTCATAGCTGCATCAAACTTGATACGGCATATTCCGAACCAGTTTGCCGTCCATAAAAAATCTTTGTCATCAATTATCAGCGAAGTGATGTCGTTTGGTAGTCCGTCAGGATCATTATTTACATTCTCGTAGCTTGTTAACTCATCGGTTTCAGGATTTAATTTACATACACCTTTCCCGTAAGTGCCTATCCAGATATTTCCTTTTGAATCTTCATCGATTGCAATTATCAGGTTGCTATGTATTGAATTTCTATTGTTATCAACGCGATATGTTTTATATGAATATCCATCAAAGCGATGTAATCCATCTAAAGTTCCGATCCATGTAAATCCTTTACTGTCATAAAAAATACAATTCACATCTTTAGATGGAATCCGCGGCAAATAACCAATTTTAAAATCAGTTGAATTCTCAGCAGTGTGAGAAAATACGGTTATTGACATGAACAAACTTAAAATCAAAAATCTCATAAGATCCTAAACTGAGCGATTTATTTGAAAAAAGTAAAAGATAGCTTGCACATTAACCTAATAATGAGTATTTTAGAAGTGTCTAAACATATAAAAACTCATCACTTTTTAGGTGAACTACAAAACTATCTTTATGGCCACTAAGATAACAAAATTAAGCGTAACAAGCGACAAAATTTCCGGACGCGGAGGCCTTGCCATCTTTCTTCGATATATCGCCAAAACTCGTCTGAATGCCCTTATATCAAACATCTTCCTTTCAAAAATCACAGTACACGCCAAGGGTTTGCAATTGGATCAGTTTCTCAAACAACTATTTGCCCATTTTATTGATGGGACAGATATGTCAATGACCGGTTTCGATTCCAGAAAAGACGACCAGGGATATGCTGCCGTTCTGGAAAACAAATTGCCCCAGATGGCCTCTTCGCACCAAATGAAGCGTTTCTTTTCAAAACTTTCCATCATCCCCAATAAGTTGTATCGCAGGATTCTGCATGAGCTTTTTATCTGGCGCCTCAGGATTGAGAATCCCAAAATAATCATACTGGGCATTGATACCATGGTCCTGGATAACGACGATGCTAAAAAACGGGAAGGTTGTGAGCCCACATACAAGAGGAAGAAAGGGTTTCAACCTATGCATATATGCTGGGGACCTTACCTGATTGATGTTATTTTCCGGGTTGGTAGCGCTCATTCAAACCATGGAACTGATTATATTGATTCAATCACCGACATTGTGAACCTGATCAGGGAGAGGTACTCCGGTCAGGTTCCGATTATGCTGTGCGCCGACAGTGGTTTTGCCGACCAGAAAGCGTTTGAATATTTCGAAGACATCCTGGGTATTCATTACATGGTTACCAACAAACTTTATAAAGACATCAAAGAATACATTCTGGAACTGCCAACTGAAGGATACAGTGAATTCAGCAAGAATAAAGCGATATGGAAGTTCATCGAGTTTGGCAACAAACTCAAATCGTGGAAACGCTTCCGTCGGTGTATTTTTACCAAACTCACCATGGATCAGAGTGGCCAGTATCTCCTGGATTTATCCAGGCCAGATTCAGTTATTTCAACCAATATTGGCATGTGTAAAGAAGCTGACGACAAATTACTGGCCGCCGGCGGAAAAAAATACTTCGAAGCTGAAACCATTATCTCATTAACGCATGAGAGAGGTGCAGATGAGCTTATTCATCGTTCAGTCAAAGAGTTAGCAACAAAGGAACAATTGCCATTTCAATCCTTTGGGATGAACCGTGCATACTATTACTTGCTGGTCATTGTCCATTTTATGTTTGAATGCTATAAACGGGATATTACTCCGGATGTAATTCCGGTTACAGCATATCCCAACACATTCCGGAGAAAACTGATTGATTTTGCAGTAAAAATAACATCCCGGTCCCGGTACATTATCATGAATGTTACCAGGACCATTTTTGAAACTATTCAAATTGACGTTTTATGGAAAAGATGCCAGTCGCCACCAATCATTCAATTTGCCTGACCAGAAAATTGAATTTCACAGTCAAATCCTCCCCCAAAATGGGTGAGGTATGCGTACATATGATTTTAATAAACATAATATAAAGCCCGCCCTCCCCAAATACTGCACGACAAGTGCAAAACCACCAACTCACTGCGAAGAACCTCCGAAAACATGATTAAATTTGAAGCAAGAAAGACAAAGGGGAGAGGTGAATATTCTAATCGCTCAATTTAGGTAAAAGTTAATCCAATCCAAAATCTATCGGGATATGTTTTTAAATATTCCTCTATCAATTCATGAATTTCTGTCATATTGAAAGGTCTTTTTTACCATGCCAATGGTTCGGGTTGCTCTTTGTCGTGCATTGTTATTTGTTATGGACTAATGAGATATCTTTCTTCTTCGATGGTTTAAAACATAAATAGATAATAAATAAGATGATTGCAATAGCTATTAAATGACCTATTATTTCAGGTGCTTCTTCATTAATAGTTCCTGTGAAGAATGAATATAAAGTTCCAGGTAATGCAAAACATAATAGGATCCCAAGAATAATTCTTAGTGCTTTCATAATTATTTGTGTTTAAAATTTGTTTTTTTAAATTGATAGTCTTCTTTTAGTTCTTTGATTTTTTTATTTCCTATAAATAAAGCACCTATACCCATAATAACTGATAAAATGGCTGGACCCACAATATCACCTGAATTTACTGTTAAAAGCATTATGATTGGCCAAATCAACCAAATAAGGCCTAAGAAAATATATACTCCGCCAACACATCCAATCTTTGCATAATTTGAAGCATGAAAAGTAATTTCATTTAAAATATCTGTAAACTCATTATACATCTTCTCTGCATATTCTTCTCCTTTTTTTGAACCTTCTTCTTCCCATTTTTTATAGTAAACAGTATTTTCCCTTGATAATTCTTCATTTTGGACAAAGAATTTATAAAAAAGTAAATCATACTCTTTTTTAGTTGATTCATTTCTTAAAATTTCATATGCTTCTGTAATTTCAATAAATTTATCATGAGCATCGATTGACTTATTTTTATCAGGATGGTATTTTAAAGCAAGTTGCCTATATGTTTTTTTTATAGTCATTACATCTGAATCAAACGATATACCAAGGATTGAGTAATAATTTTTCATATCATTCTTTATTTTTACCAAACCATTTCAGGTACTAACCATGCATTCTTCATGATTTCTTTAAAAATTGGAGAAAAGCACTTTTCCATTTTTATCTGGCAATTAAATATGAATATATAAGAGTAGTAATTTTTTGCTATCAAATATGAAAGGCCTTTTACTTTTACTATCTCTTTTATATTTTTTACATCATAATCAAACGGCACCTGTAATGCTTTTATATTTTTAACATATCCTTTTTTGTAATATTCTTATTTTCACTCTCAACTGCGACTTCCTTAAATAAGTCGTCAACTATATTATCTGAAATATCAATAGTATATTATAAATCATTTATCATTTTTTCTTTTCCTACTTTAGACTTTTGAATTTTCCTTTGAATCTCTAATTCATTATTTGCATATTCAAGTGTTAAGTCTGTGAATTTAATGTGAAATACATACTTATCTCTAAGAAATTTGTCTTCTGGAGCATTTTCATGGGTTGCCCACAGTTCAATTTCATAACCGTCCTTTAACCAATAATATCTATTGTACCATGCTTCATTTTTTATTGCTCTAATTGGTTCTCC
>JAGVVH010000324.1 GCA_019135895.1 Bacteroidota bacterium
CACATACCGCCGAACGTTAGGCACAAGCGACAGTTTAACAAAGAATAGAAACCGTGAAAATGGAGAAATTGAATAAACACTTTCAAAGAAAGCAAGAGTGTTCAAGCCCATCACACAACCATCCCTTCGCTTTCACACACTTGCTTTCTCATCCTGATGTTAATGACTTGAGCTTACCTAAATAACCAAGTAATTTCTAGCAACCAATTGCATACTAACCTCTAATATAAATAGAATGTACTTGTCGAATATTCAAATAAAAAACTTTAGGGGCATAAAACGATTGCGTGTAAGTTTTGACCCTAAAATTAATATCATTATAGGCGAAAATGGAAGCAATAAGACTACTCTTATTGATGCAATAAGATTGCTATATAATCTAGGCAAACCTAGAAAGGAAATTTATGTAACAAATGATTGTTTTTATGTTGATCCCAAGACTTTTATACCAGCTTCAAATATTGAAATAGCCTACACTTTTAAAGGATTGGAAGATAATGAGAAAGGGGCTCTCTATGAATATTTAATACTTTCCAACGAAGACAGAGAAGAGGATGTGGCATCAATTACTTTAAGGTATGAGTATAAAAAAGACAGCTATCCAAAATTTACATATTTCACAGGAGCGTCAGAAGAGCAAAGAGCTGAGTCTGGAACTTTTGAAATCTTTCAACACTATTACCTTAGTGCTTTAAGGGATAGTACTCATGAAATATTAAACTATAAAACAAATATCCTTGGTCTGGTTGTTAAAAGACTCGTCGAAAGAGCAAAATCTGAGGAAGAGGTTAAAAGCATTATTAAAAAAGCAAATGATGAATTATTGAAAAGGCCAGAGGTTAAAGAGACTCAAAATAATGTAAATAAAAACCTTGATGAGATATTCAAAATAACATCTGAAAATAGAATTGGATTAAGAATTGAAGAGACATCCAAAATTGAGAATATTGTAAATATTATTAAACCTTATTTGCCTTTTGACAAAATAAACTTGAATAACGAGGGATTAAACCTTTTCCAAAATAGCTTAGGTTTTAATAACCTCATAAACATTGCAATAATATTGGGAGATATAAAGGAAAGATTATCAGATAATAAGAACCAGCACTTTGCTCTATTAATAGAAGAGCCAGAAGCTCATTTGCATCCTCAACTACAATTGAATCTTTATAATTTTTTAAGGCAGGCGAATGACCCTCCAAATTGTCAACTATTTATCACTTCCCACTCTCCTACTTTAACTTCTAAAGTAGATTTAAACAGCTTAATATTATTACATAAAAGGGCGATCAGAATAAGTGATTGTTTTACTAATAGGGAGAACGAGCATTTAATTGAAAAATCAGATAAGAGAATTCTTCTTAAGAATAATGACTATGAGCTTAGGAAAATGCAACTTACACGATATTTAGATGTAACTAGATCTCAATTGTTTTTTGCCAGGGTTGTTTTGCTTGTTGAAGGAATTTCGGAAGAAATTCTTGTCTCAGCTTTTTCAAAGTATTTAAAGAAGAACCTAGAAGATTATAGAATCGAGATAGTAAATGTAAATGGCGTCTCATTTTACCCTTTTATTTATTTATTTAATTCAGGGAACAATTATAAAAGAATTCATCAGAAAGCTGTGATTATAACTGATGATGACCGTTTTGTAAATTCAAAACAAAGTGAGTTTTCTTTTAGAAACCTAGTTCGTAATGGTTTTCAAAAAGTTGATATTCTACATGACAAAATATTCGATTCCCAGATAAGCAATAGAATCGGCAATTTGAAATCTACTCTACGAAGAAACTCAAATGATATAAAGATATATTCAGCATTCAAGACCCTGGAATATGAAATTTCTAAGGCAAACATTTCTGATACTAAACAAGATTTTGAAAAGAATTTTCTTATTAACTATTTAAAAGTAAATGAGCCTAGTAAATTCGATAAAATTTCACAATATATAAATACCCTGCCTGACAGAGAATTCAATAATGATGTAAAAGAAAAGATAGCACTTTTGGTTTGGAAGGCATTACCTCCAAAAGCAGAATTCGCTCAAACCTTTGCTCTAGAGATAGAAAAAAGCTTAGATACTAATACTGCAATCAGCCTGACTGTTCCAGACTATTTATTAGAGGCAATCGAGCACATAACTATAGGCAAATGATTTTCGAGGTTACTAAGGATAATAAATCATTTCTTGACGCCAGAGGCAGAGTCATTTTGAATGCATGTCCAGGTAGTGGAAAAACTACGGCTATAGCATTCAAACTCCAATCATTAATGAATGACTGCAAAAGTCAATATGGTAACTTCTCAGGCGTGGCATGCTTGTCTTTTACTAATGTGGCCAAAAATGAGATTAACGAAAAGTATCAGTCTTTTTCGGGTAGAAGAATCAGTTATCCACATATAGTTACAACCATAGACAGTTTCATCAATTCATATATTACTTTACCATTTTACTACTTATTAGAACTAGAAGCAAAAAGGCCAATTATACTTGAAGATAGTAACTTCTTAAATGATATAAGCATTGGCTTTTATAAGAACCATAAAGGTCAACTTTTAAGATATATATACCGTCCTTCAAACATAACCATAGAAAATGATGGCTCCTATACTTATAATGGGTATAAACCTGATCCCCAGAAAGTAAATATTGGAACATTCAATAGGTATTGTGAATCTTATAAAAACTGGCAATTTAACAAGGGCTTTTTAAAGAATGATGATTCTGTTATTGCGGCAATTAGGATAATTAATAAATTCCCCGAAATTGCAAAATATTTGGTTAAGCGTTTCCCAATCATAATTGTGGATGAAGCGCAAGATACATCAGAATCTCAATTTGAAATTTTTGACCAACTTATCTCGAATGGCCTTCAAAATATCGAACTAATTGGAGATCCATACCAAAGCTTGTATGAGTTTCGAAATGCAAGACCTGATTTATTCATTGAAAGATTCAATGATAGTGAAAGATGGAGATCATTAAGGATATTTAATTGTAGAAGATCTTCTCAGAGAATTATTGACGTTTATTGTAAGCTTAGAGTAGCTAGCGAAAAGCAGGTTATTTCGATTTCTAGAAGTACCACGAACTATCCATTAAACATATTAATCTACGACCCAAATAGTTTTGAAGACATTATTATTAGATTCTCTAGGGTAATTAATATGCAGGAAGAGAATCAGATTTTGGTACGAGGATCAAATCACTTAGAAAAGTTTGGAGTAAAGATTAATAAAGAAGAACCATGGAAATCTACATTACCATATCTAATAATTGAATCACAAAAATGCTTTGCTAACCAGAATATAAAGCAGTGCATAGATATCTTGAGAAAATTCATGATTGAATTGTTATTTAGCAACTTAACACCTTTTGAAAAAAAAATTAAAGGAAAAGAACTAAAGGAAGACCTTCTTAACAATATACTCTTGATGAATTTTATTAAGAATCTTCCAAGTACAAATTCTACACTTAAGGAATGGTCTGAAGAAGTTGCTAGATATATTAATGTATTTTTTAATGTTGATAATACAGATTTACAATTAAAGAAAAATAAAGGTATTGACTATTACAACCAGAAAGTGAATGAGTTATTTAAGACCGAAATTGATAGTATTTTACCAATATCAACCATTCATAAGGTTAAAGGGATGTCATTTGATAGCATTTTGCTGGTTTTAAGTGAGGATAGTAGTGGGCAAAACATATCATTAAGGGACATTTATCAACCGGCGAGTATTCCTTCAGAGAAACAGAGGTTAATATATGTAGCAATGTCTAGACCCAAAAAATTACTTTGCTTAGCTATACCGAATAATTTTTCAAAAGAGGAAATTCAAAGAAATCTAGGCGAGGATGTTATGTATATTTAAATTCAATTTGCCCTGAGACTATCATTAGATTGGATTCATTGATAGCATCATCCCTTAGCTTTCAGGCACATTTGGCATTCCCGTTTGGCTTACGCACAATCCAAAAATGCCAAAAGAGCCTTCAAGCCCTTCCCGCACCCAAATGGAAAATAAGATAATTTCAAGATTCAGAAATACACGGATTGAAAATAAAAAGCGCCTGTGCCTAACAGGTCGGTATATGTCATTGGCGCTCCGCACCGCGAGAATCTTCTGGCTAAAGAGGACCGCTAAGTGGTCAGCGGTGCGGCCTGCCCCGGCTCACGCCGGGGACCCCCTCCTGGTGTCACGGTTTTTGCCAACGCGAGAATAAAGTAATAACAATCATAACCCTGCAGCGCACCACGAGTGCAAAAACACGCGCCACCGCGACTCTGCGCCAACGCCACATACCGCCGAACGTTAGAGTTAATTGCTCAACACATAATGAAAACGGGTAAAACTCTAATAGAATAATGC
>JAGVVH010000195.1 GCA_019135895.1 Bacteroidota bacterium
ACTTGCGGAAAGCAATAGTATAGATCGCTTTGATGATTTGCAGGAAAACCCTATTCAGCTATTTGATGGTGGGGACAATACTTTCGACAAAGGAGACTATTTTATTTTTTATGGTCAGGGTCCTCACACTTGGGTATATTCATCAATAACAAATTATTTCACCCACTCTTACAATATTTATAGCGACTACGCTTACTATTACATCAACACTGATGCCGGAATAGGAGAAAAGAAAAGGATTGTTACTGTTGACAATTCTTTTATGGCGGCCAATCAAAATGCCACCACTTACACGCATTATGATTTTTATGAAGTTGATGAAAAAAACTTTGGGGAATCAGGACAGAAATGGTTTGGCGACCTCTTTGATATCACCACAGAGCATACTTATTCCTTTTCATTACCTTCCTATATTGCCACTTCTGCCAGAATATCTCTTGCCGGAGCTTTTATTTCTGCAACCCCTTCCTATATTCAAGTTTATGCTAAAGATAATTATATTGGTAAATTAAGTGCCGGTGCTGCTACAGGAGACAACATTGCCATATACAGTGATGCAGATTTAATTTTTACTCCCTCCTCTTCAACTATTAACCTAACTCTTAATTACAACAAACCCAATTCATCCTCTTCTGCTTATCTTGACTGGATTGAGTTGCAAGCTACTTGTAATTTACAGATGCATTCGGCACAGGTACCCTTTTGCAATACGCAAACGATAGGGACAGGCAACATTACCCAATATTCCATTTCAAATGCAAATGCCAACACCACTGTTTGGGATGTAACCAATCCCACCAATGCATTCCGGTTGGGAGGGACATTGGCTGACGGCACTTTTGCTTTCAAATCCCCTTCGGATACGCTGCATAAGTTTGTTGCTTTTAACGGAAGTAGCTATTATTCGGTCAATAGTGTCGGAAAAGTGAGCAATCAGAATCTTCACAACTCCGAAGAAACAGAAATGGTGATTGTAACCTATCCCGACTTTAGTTCTCAGGCAGAGCGGTTGGCACAATACAGAAGGAGTCATGACGGCTTAACGGTTAAAGTGGTCACTCCGCAACAGATATACAATGAATTTTCATCAGGGGCACAGGATCCTACAGCCATCAGAGATTATATGAAGCTGATTTACGACAAAAGCGGAGGAAACAATCCAAAGTATCTTTTATTGGTTGGAAGACCTTCTTACGATTACAGAGGCAGAGTGACCGGAACAAAAAATTATGTTCCCAATTACCAGTCAAACTCATCAATTAATGAAACAGATTTTCGTTCCAATGATGACTATTTCGGTTTACTCGACGAAAATGAAGGAGCTAATTGCATCGGAATGGTTGACGTATCCATTGGGAGATTTCCGGTTACTAGTCTGGCTCAGGCGAAGATTGCAGTTGACAAGACACTTCGTTATTCTTCCGAAAGCAATCTCATCACAGATCCCAACTCTTCTTTAGTTTCCAATCTTGCCGACTGGAGAAATATGTTAACTTTTGTTGCCGACGATCAGAATGGCACCACCCATATAAACACGGCTGATCTTTCTGCCAAATTAGTTGCCAACAGCAACAAAAACATCAATTTTGATAAAATATATTGTGATGCCTATCAACAGGTTTCCTATTCCGGAGGACAGCGATATCCGGATGTAAACGATGCCATTAACAATCGAATGCAAAGAGGTTCACTGGTATTCTCCTACGTTGGTCATGGTGGAGCAAACGGATGGGCAGTGGAGAGAATTCTTGAAATTTCAGATTTGAATAAATGGACAAATCTTTACAATCAGCCCCTGATGGTAACGCTGACTTGTGAATTTGCATGGTATGACAGGAAGGTCACTTCTCCGGGGGAAATGATTTTCTTAAATCAAAACGGAGGAGCCGCAGGATTAATTACCACTTCCCGCGTTGCTTTTACAGGCTCCAATCATCAGTATGCGATGAATTTATTTTCCGGACTTTTCGATTTGGAGGATAATCACTATAAAACATTTGGAGACCTGAACAGAATTGCCAAGAACGCTGCAGGGGGGGCTACCGGCGGTCTGAATATGATTTTTTTGATGGGTGACCCTTCTCTTAAACTGGCTGTTCCAAGATACAAGGTATTGACAGATTCTATTAACGGGATATCCGTCAGTGGCAACCTGGATACCCTAAAGGCCCTTTCAAAGGTGACAATTAAAGGGAGGATTACGGACGAAAACGGCAACTTACTCTCTGATTTCAATGGCAATGTTTTCCCGTCTGTTTTTGATAAAGCCATCACACAAGGAACATTACAAAACGACCCTGACAGCTATTACTACGAGTTTGAAGTGCAGAAGAGTTTGCTCTTTAGAGGAAATGCATCAGTTAAAAACGGGTTATTTGAATTTTCATTTATTGTTCCAAAAGACATCAATTATTCCTATGGTCCCGGAAAAATAAGTTACTATGCCCGAAACAACAATTCTGATGCTGCCGGATATTTCATTGAGGCTATCATCGGCGGATTCAGCAGCAATCCTATTGAAGATAACAACGGACCTGAAATTGCGCTATACATGAACGATGAAAAGTTTGTCAATGGCGGAACCACCAATCAGAATCCGACCTTATTGGTTAAATTAAAAGATGAATTCGGTATTAATACCACCGGCAACGGAATAGGACATGATATTGTTGCCATTCTGGATGATGCAACAGATGCTCCCATTATTCTTAATGATTACTATCAGGCTGTTCAGGATAGTTTTAACTGTGGAACCATTCGTTATCCCCTTCAGAATATTGCATTGGGAAGTCATACCATCAAAGTCCGTGCCTGGGACATCATTAATAATTTCAGCGAAAGTACTTTAAATTTTGAAGTTGTATCAGATGAAGAACTTACCATAGACCATGTTTTAAACTATCCTAATCCCTTTACCACCCATACTGAATTTTATTTTGAACATAACAAACCCGGGGAAACTTTTGATATTCTGGTTCAGGTTTTCACCATTTCCGGAAAACTAATCAAAACCATTGAATCTACTCAATTTTTAGAGGGAAACAGAAGCAACCCCATTGTATGGAATGGGCTGGATGACTTTGGCGACAAATTGGGAAAAGGAGTCTATCTTTATCGCCTGAAAATCAGGAATCAAGAGGGTAAAACAGCGGAGAAAATTGAAAAATTAGTCATCCTATAAAATAATTGTCTGTTAGTTCCGTTACTTCAAAAGTTTTTATTTTAAAGAAATATATTTTATGATTAAAAAAATTGGCATTCTCATTGCAGTTCTCATCATTACATTTAATTTTAGTTATTCGCAGGGGGTTGGACAAACCAACTATGATTACTTGGGTAGAGGTTATTTAAATACTATTACAACAGCAGTTCCTTTTTTATTGATTGCACCTGATTCGCGTTCCGGAGCAATGGGAGACATCGGCTGTGCCACTTCTGCCGATGCAGCATCACAACATCACAACCCTTCAAAATATGTTTTTAACAAGAACACTTTCGGAATTTCAATTTCCTATAGTCCTTGGTTGCGTAATTTAGTTGGAGATATCAACCTAATGTACCTCGCTGCCTACTGGAAAATTACGCCCATGGATGCCATTGCCTTTTCATTGCGCTATTTTTCATTGGGAGATATCACTTTCATGGATGAAAACGGCTACCCAATGGGAGACCAAAAGCCCAATGAATTTGCCTTGGATTTCACGTACTCACGTAAACTTATTGACCAATTGTCAATTGCCATTACACCTCGTTTTGTTTACTCGAACCTGACTGCCAACCAGTATGTTTCCGGACAGGAAACCGAAGCAGGCTTAGCCGGAGCGGCTGACCTTTCTCTCTTTTATCAGCAAGATTTTAAAGCCAAAGGGCTCTATAATTCTATTTTAAGAGCCGGGTTGAATATTTCTAATATGGGAAACAAAATGTCCTATTCTTCAGGGACCCTGAGAAGAGATTTCTTGCCTACCAATTTAAAACTTGGCATTGGCTATACCATGGAATTTGACGAATATAATGAGCTGACTTTAGCAGCAGAAATCAGCAAATTGTTGGTTCCGACACCTCCTGTTTATGCTACCGATTCAACCGGAGCCATTCTTTATGATGAGGCAAATAACCCTATAATCGGAGCCGGAAAAGACCCTGATGTGGGCGTTTTTACCGGGATGATCCAGTCATTCTATGATTCTCCGGGTGGCTTTAGAGAAGAACTCAGAGAAGTTATTTGGTCTGTGGGAATTGAATATGCATACCGTGATCTTCTCTTCGTAAGAGGGGGCTACTTTCATGAAAGCAAATACAAAGGAAACCGCCAGTATCTGACTATCGGAGCAGG
>JAGVVH010000381.1 GCA_019135895.1 Bacteroidota bacterium
GTAGTAAAAAGGTATGTCTCCAACAACAAAATCAATTATCCGTACCTGCTTTCTACCAATGAGCATAAAAAGCTTTACCAAATCTCAGGGGTTCCAGTCTTTTTTATTCTAGATGAAAACAGAATTATTCGCAAAATAATTAGAGGATATAGTAAGGATTCAACAGATAAAGAAATTAGAGATGCTATTAATGCATTAATATGAATTGTTTCTGCGCATAACAGGTCGGTATATGTCATTGGCGCTCCGCACCGCTAGAATCTTCTGGCTAAAGAGGACCGCTAAGTGGTCGGCGGTGCGGCCGGCCCCGGCTCCCACCGGGGACCCCCTCCTGGTGTCACGGTTTTTGCCAACGCGAGAATTAAGAAATAACCATCATAACCCTGCACCGCACCACGAGTGCAAAAACACGCGCCACCGCGACTCTGCGCCAACGCCACATACCGCCGAACGTTATGCTTAAGCCATGGAATGTTGCAAACATTCAACAATTAAACTGTTTGGTCTATGATACAAACACCCTACATCAAGGTTGACGAAACGGGAATATATATTTTAAGAGACTTCCAACATGATACACATCTTGATTTTAATGAGATAATTCAGATCAGGATTAAGAAAGGATTTCGCTTAAAAAATTGGCTGTTAGCATTCATACTTGGGATTTTATTTACGTTTGGTACGATAATGGGGATTATAGAATCTCTCCCAAGACTTAATTTTCAGTTTATAACCCATTCCGGAATTAGGTTATCTCTCCTACTCCAATTGATACCTTGGATTCTATTCATTTTCTCACTAATGCTTGTTTTTCATTCCGTGAAAACTTGCCAAATCCTTGTAATTGATACAGAGTTTGAAAGTTACCGAGTCCCAATTAGAGAAATTGAAAAAGACAAGAAAATTGAGGAGCTTATCTTATTTCTCAAGGATCGAGTCAACCTGATCGTTTAAGCAGAATAAAAGGCCTAAGCATAACAGGTCGGTATATGTCATTGGCTTTCCGCACCGCGAGAACCTTCTGGCTAAAGAGGACCGTTAAGTGGTCGGCGGTGCGGCCCGCCCCGGCTCCCGCCGGGGACTCCCTCCTGGTGTCACGGTTTTTGCCAACGCGAGAGTAAAGTAATAACCGCTTAACCCTGCATCGCACCACGAGTGCAAAAACGCGCGCCACCGCGACTCTGCGCCAACGCCACATACCGCCGAACGTTAGTTGCCATGCTAAGGCTCCGGATCATGGAAGGTTCAGGTGTTTTTCGGGCTTCACTCCTGCCCTATAAGACAGGAAGACTAGCGGAAATCAGTGATAGCAAGGGAGGATGAAGCAGGGTTGGTAAAAGCTTGGAGAGCGGGGAAAGCTTGCTTTCAAGAGCTTGAAAAGCTTTTACCAAGCTACAGGTAAAAAATGACAAAGTCAATACCCACATCACTGCAGGTCAGAGAATTCATGGTAGATAATGTAAATACCTGCGGTATTGTTGATAATTTATCCTGCGTCACGCTTGCTGGTTTTATGATGGCAGAAGTGAATCCCGCCATAATTTACAGCAACACATATCGAAGATATATTTAACTGCAAATTATTAAAAACAACCTGGTAGCAAATCCAGGTGGATTAGAACTATAAAAGTGGAACGTGAAAAGCACAGCAACTAACAGGCCGGTATAACGCATAATGCTTGTCACAGTTTTTGCGAAGAAGGGCAAAAACTGCGCCCCGGCAGTTAGCACTGCCGTCGCATTACGCATCATACCGGCTGAACGTTAGTCAACATTTATTATTAGCTTTCGTTTCAACTGCTTAGGCCTCTATAATTTGCGCTCCGTTGCAATGCCGCTCAATATATAAAACAAGATCTTGTGTAGACATAATATTTTCTACAAACAATCTAACCCAACCCACCAGCGCTTGAAGTTGCCCAAAACCTACCCTGCAAGTTTATTCAGTAAGTACATATGAAAGCCCGGCGAATTTAACTGCCAACTTGCCCCCACCCTACGCCCGTTGTTGTTCAAAATAAATTACAACAACGGGGCTTAACGTCGGCAAGCATCCACCCTGTCGCCTGGCATTCTGCTCTTAAGTCAAGTGGGGCAACTTCTCCTAACATGCGGTATAATCAATTGCCTTGATCACGCTTTTTGCAGCCGCATTTATCGGGGTGAAGAGAATAAAGAATAGAAGTTTCTAAACATAATCACGGGCAGTTTTCCGTGAAATTAAATTAACTAACTTAACGTTCAGACAAGTATGTAGTAGTATGACTGGTGAACTTGCCGGCGTGAACGCCGTCTGGTTCAGGCAAAAAGCCCGCCACAACGGTTTGAAAACCGTTGCCGGCAACTGAATCATACCGCTGACCGTTATAAGCCATGATGGGAAAAACATTCAAAAATATATGCATGTATAACCCTTAATAATAAGAAAATGAAACCAACAAACGATCTTCTCACTCTAGCTGGACTAGGTGTAAATTTGATTCTTGATGCCGAGCAAAAGCCTACCACCGATTTGATTCAAATTGCTGGAATAATAAAAATGAAAAGTGCTCATCTTACAATTAAGAATGCATCTAAGAAACCACTTGCAGATTTAATGCAGATTTGCAGTGTTTGTCAAGGAAACATAACCTTTGAATTCTGATAAAACTTAAAATTATGTCAATAATAGTAGGAAATTATTCATTTGAAGGTCCCTATACCTCAACCGAGAAGCTTGAAAACAAATCGGGGATATATGCTATTCATTGTCTCATAGATGGTAAATACTACCTCATAGACGTGGGAGAAAGTTCTGAAGTTAGAAACAGAATTGAAAATCACGACAGAAGAGAATGTTGGATAAAAAACTGTAAAGGAACTTTAACCGTATCAGTTTACTATACGCCAGGTTTGCAACAAACAGGAAGAATGAACATAGAACAAACGCTTAGACAACAATTTCAACCTATTTGTGGTAAACAATAATCACGGCTTATAACAGGTCGGTATATGCAATTGGCTCTCCGCACCGCGAGAGTTTTCTGGCTTAAGAGGACTGTTAAGTGGTCGGCGGTGCGGCCTGCCCCGGCACCGCCGGGGACTCCCTCCTGGTGTCACGGTTTTTGCCAACGCGACAATAAACAAAACAACTTCATAACCCTGCATCGCACCACGAGTGCAAAAACACGCGCCACCGCGACTCTGCGCCAACTGCACATACCGCCGAACGTTATATTTAAGCCATGGGGGCTACTGATAAAGTGACACTAAGACTTCAATGGCTTAAATATATAACGAATATTAAAATAGCTTTCTAGAAACCAATTTCATTCTAAATCGATAACTCGTTAAATAAGTAAAAGCTATGAAACATTTTAAATTATTTTTTATCCTGAGCTGTTTAATACTTTTCTCATGCACAGCAACCAAACCATTAACGTCAAACGTTAGACCGACCGAGGTTACAGATCTTAAGTTATTAGAACCATTTTCCTATATTTCAATGATACAGAAGGGTAATAGGGGCCAACTTGATGATAGTATTTCATTTATTGCCAACCAAATTATCTGCCATGTATTAAAAAACAATAGCGGACAACTTCCATTAACCGGCGACATTATTTTGCCTGATACAGCAATTAGAAATAGCCTCGAAAAAGAATATGAATTTCTTATCCTCTCAGCAGACAGAACAAAAAATATCACCAATCTAAAAATCACTCCAACCATTGACAAAGTATTAGAAGCAAACGATACAAGATTTGGTCTTTTAATTATAAATACAGGATTTACCAGAATAAAAGGAAATTATGGAAAAGAGGTTGCAAAAGGAGCAGCATTAGGAATTCTTACCCTAGGTATGTATTATCAAACTCCAATTAAAGCATATTCTACAATTTATGCCATGATAGTAGATTCAAAAGAAGACAATATTGCATTTTTCAGAAAGTCATACCTCCAAGATAAGGAGCCATTAGATGAATCTGTTCTGACAAAACAGATAAGAAAAATCTTTGAGGGATATTTCTGGACTGCTGATTAAATGTCAGAAACTTCCTAATACAAATAAATTGAATAACTTAACCTTAGTTATACAAATCTCTTTTGCCACAAAGACAAATTTATAACAACTTAAGACTTTAACCTTGGCCTAAATATAACACGGACGGTATAATTAATGGGCTCGTCATGGTTTTTGCGAAATCCTGCTCTCATGACAGATCCTGCTGAAACCTGCATCCGGATACGCGCATCTGCTCTCAATTATAATCCTGTATCTTGATAAATTTCTGGCTCCGAGATAGTTTTTACCGCCTTCGCTGCACCAGTGCCCCTAACAAAAATTCTGTATAGTGATAGTTTATCGGCTCCGATCACACTTGTATCGCGAAACACCCGGCCTTGATCAAACCTTGTACCTGGATGGCAAAAACCACGCCGTACCCTCCTTTTCCGACCGAAAGATGCCCTCTGCTAAAGAAAAAGGATTGGTGGTTCGGCCGGAATTGCGTCGGGTAACGCCCACTAATTATACCGCCGGGCCGTTATGCACAAGCATGCAACCGCCCCGGGTCAACAAACAATTATGTGGGATGATACTTTTCTGGAACTTTATCCAACATTTCCATAAAACAACATTTCCACTGATTTGCAGACAGACTTACAATTTGACAATTAAGATTTATTCCGTACTTTTCACTAATTCCTCTGACTTGATTTTTTCTGAATAGTGTCTTCAAGACTGTTCTGACTGGCAAATCGGGTTTATGTAACAAGCAAGTGATAAATTTCAGATATTTTCCTTTCAATTCATAACCTATATGCATTTTTCTTCTTTCAATCCTTAAAAGTGCTGACTTGACTTTTGGTGGTGGCAAAAAACTTTCTTGAGATATTTCATACATAAGTTTTAAATCAAAAAAAGTATGATAAAATACAATATATGGGTTGAATACTTTTTCTGAAAATAACTTTTCGGCAGGTTCAAGTTGCATTATCAACGAACCACCCATAAAATGCTCAACACAATCAAACATCAAGGATTTTAAAATATCAGAAGTTATTCTGAAAGGTATGTTAGACACAACTTTAAAATTTCTTTTTGGTATAGTGTAACCCCTAAAATCACAATCAATAATCTTGACATTGTAATTGTTGGCAAACTTATTTTTTAAAATGCACAATAGAGATTTATCATTTTCTATTGCAATCAGGTTTATACATTGACGAACTAAATGAACAGTTATAAAGCCTTTTCCTGCCCCAATGTCGAGAACAGTATCGGTTTCATTTATTTTAGCAATTTTAATTGCATCAGCAATCAGCACTTTATCAATAGTAAAATGTTGCCCCGTGAATCTAACGGGCAGTTTATTTTTTATCATTACTTATTTCTTGAAAATGAATACTTGGGTTCAAATCACAAGGAAGTGATAAGACAGTATTCAATCCACAGAAATAAAGTTTTGATACAAATCTTTATAACATAGATAAATAACCTATGACTGTATTGCTATAAAAGATAACAACACACCATTCGATAATATTAATGGATGGACTGTCTATCACTTAGATAGTAGCCCAAGGTCTGAAGTAGAATGCAAATGAAACAGAATACATAAGTATTAATTATTAAATTTGTGCAAAGATAATAAAAAAAATGCCTGTGCATAACATGCGGTCATAAAACATTTGGGGTGAAGTGGTTATTCGAGCATACTGCCACGCATCAACTTTCGGTGTCGGTTGATAGGAACACAGCCCGCTCTCCCAAACGTTTCATACCGCAAAACCGTTGTAGCCAATGTTAAAGAGACCCTGCATTATTATGAGAATAAAAGAAACAAAAGGATTTTAGAAAGTTTATACTATATCAATTAGGACTTTATGAAAGGTTTTGGAAACATAGGACGAAAAAAACACCAGCCTGTAACACGCGGTATAGTTAATTGCCGGTACAGTGCATATTCGAGCGGCACAGCTC
>JAGVVH010000146.1 GCA_019135895.1 Bacteroidota bacterium
AACGACGATATCTGTTAATCTTGCTACTCCTAAATTATTAGCGGTTGTATTTCCACTAGAAGTTACTATTGTTCCTCCCATAGGAATTGGTGGAAGTGGTGGATGACAAGCACATACACCAACAAATATATCTGTTGTTCTAGCTATTCCTGGCATAATATTCTCCTTATACAAATGGTCCAAATGAAGCAGACGTATTATCTACTTTTGCTTTATTTGTATTTAACATATTTTTGGCATCTGTTAATTTTGCTATATTATCCTGTGTACCATAAGTACCAGTTGCTAGACCCAATGGTGTAACAATGTAATCATGAGCAAAATTCCACTGATTTACTAATTCATCAATTGTAGAGTCTCCAGGTGTATATGAAGTTTCAAACTTCCAAACTTCAGATAGAGAACTATCTAAAACGCTATCGCTAATATCTACTGTAGTAAAATCAGATAAAGGAAATGGATTTAACGAATCATCTGGAGTATAAACTGAGTCACTTGCGACTATACTATATTCTTTAGTATCTGTGAGAGTAAATCCAATATCGTCATCTTTCTTAAATACTGACTCTTTATCGCCTCTACAAATAAATTGAGAACTAGTTTTAAATATAATATCTGTAAGAACTAATAATTTATATATTTTCCAATCTGTTAAAGTTCCACCGGCAGTTTCAATTTTATTATAAGTTGTTCCATTTCGTTGATGATGATTAGCCGCTGGGTATAATGTTTTTAAATAATCTTCTAGTCTAGTTGTTGCAACGTCACCGACTCCTTGTTTCATAGCATCCTGTTTTGCTTGAAAATCAGCAATCTGTGCATCAATTGCAGCAATTGAACTTGCGATATCTGCAGATTTTGCCGGAGCAGAATCTATCATTGATTGAAGTATTTCCTGTGGAGTTGCCATTTTTAATATAACACCTCAATAAGATTTTCAAGATCGATATCAAATCCTTCTTCTCCATCATGAATTCTAATATTTAATTTGATATTACATTTGTTTTGTTCATATAATTTTTCAGCTTTAGCTGCAACTTCTCTGTATCCGGGTTTGACACCTGAATATTGCTTCGCTCTGACTCTTGCCGCATAAATTAAAGAACAATCTCTGTTAGCACTTCATCAGTTGATTCTTCTGTAAAGAATTGTTGTTCATTTATTAGTAACATATAATTTCTCCTCAAAAATATAAAGCTAACCAGAAAAATTAATTTCTGGTTAGCTTTTAAATATGATTTAAATATGTAGTGATTTTCCGTACCACTTTTCACGACGTTTTGATGTTTTTTCAAAATTTTTTAAACAAGTGATTAAATAGTCTGCTAATATAAAATCTGGAGTATTAGATTTATTCTCTAGATTATATTTATTTATTAGATTTTCAAGTTCTTTTCTAAAACATTCCAATTTTTCTTGTTGAGAATATTTTGAGAATTGTGATTTGAATGGGCGATCCATCTGTTGTGTTTTTATCATTGTCTTGATTTTGATCGTTTCAATTGATTTTTAAAATGGTGTATCGTTATCCGGCATAAAATTGTCAAAAGCACCAGCAAAATTATTAGCAACTTTTCCAGTTCCTGGAGGAATTTGAGAAGGTTCTGGTGGTAAAGTAGATGGAACAAAACCAGGATTCTGATATGCTCCGGTTTGAGCTCCAATTGGTCCTCTTGCATATTCTAATTCGAGACATTTTTTACCAATGAATTCAAAAACATCTGCAGCGGCAAGTGCCATTGGTGGAGACATTGAAATTCCCAACGCTTGCGACTGTCCAGATTTAAAGAAGAAAGCGACAACTGGAGAATTGTTCTGTTTTTGATTTACTGATCTTTGGATCATAATATCCATCTGATTTCTAGCATATGCTCTTACCGCATGAGCGAGAGCAATTACCTGGTGACCATCCACTTTCATAGTAACACGACTATTAAAATCAAACGATCTGCCACCATGTGGACTCTGTATTCCTGGCGCAAGTGTAATGAAACAAAAATGTTCACGTTTGTAACTCTGATCTGTAGCTTGTTTTACAATAGAAATCTGCAATAAATGATTTGCTGGAAAACTGTAACTGAAAATGTTCTCAAGCTTGTTTTGTTCTGCCATGTTCTTATATCGCCTCCAAAAAAGTTTTTTGTTTAACTAACTTCAATTAAAATATCTGGAGGAATCGTTTCAAGAATCGACATTGTGTTGTCAATTAATGTTTGTCCCTCACTCTTCAACTCATTAAAATTTAAATTTAGTTGTCCAAATGGAGTAGCTAAACCTTCGAATTTAGATCGCATAGCTGCAATCCACAATTTAGAATATCCAAGACACAGTGGCTTAAAACATTTATGATATAAATCTGGTCTAACAGTTTCTAAGGTTGTGTGAGTTATATTATAAACTACGACACATGCAAGAGTTTCTTTATCAAAAATCATAGTATCTGGCGGCAAGAACTCCCAAGTGTTTCTTGTTTGTAGAGATCTTACTGCGTCAATATATGAATTTGAAATTACCAAATCCATAGCGGCTTGAGCATTAATTAAAGCCCCACCATACATATCAACAATGCTGACTTCTTTTGTTGGATATGCTTCAAGCACATCAACAATATATGTTCCAGCTGGTACTGGAATTTTTGCCATATACTGTGGTGAACCTAATGATGAACCATAAAATATATCAGCACCAGATATGTATGCCCAAGCTTTGTGTGGAGCATATTGACTAAACAAACCCATTACATGTTGTCTTAGATTAGTAATTAAGTCATCATCTGACAGTTCTAGTAAATTTATTGGAACTCCTAGATTAATTTTAACATAACTCAATACATCATTCCAATTTTGCGCTGGTGAAGATGTATTTGTCCTTACGATGGGAGTTTTAGTTAAATTGTGCGTATAAAAATCATCTCGGAAAGTAATATGCATACCTTCTTGATAGTAATTGTCACTCATAATAAAAATCTCCTTAAAAATCGGCTTGATCTTGCCAAATTAACTATTTTACAATTTCTTCGAATATATCATTAGTTACTCCAGCAATAACGCCCGTTTTGGGAATACTTGCTAGTCTAATACTATTTTCATTATCTAATGTTTTTAACATAGTTGCTTTAATTTCTTTTAATGATTCAACATTGACTTCCTCAACAAATTTGGTAATTTCTGGACTTTCTTTTGGGGAGATGATTATTTTAAAATTAAATCCTTGGTTTTCAATAATCCTTTGTAACGGTTTGATTCCGAAATCTGTTCCTTTCATAAACGAATCAAACTGAGGAACATTTGAACCTCCCAACGTAATACCACATACATTACTTTTCTTGTACCCATCATTAATCAGTTCACTAAAAATTTCTCTAAAGATTGAATTAATTTGTTCTACTTGCATTTTGCCTCCATAGTATTAACTTAAGATTTTGTCAAATATATTTTTTGGAATACGTTTTAATTGTTCTTCAAATGAAGCCATTTTAAAGTTCTTCTCAATAAATTCAAAATTGTCTTTAATAATATCCGGCATATGATCTAAATGCCACTTTAATTCTTGAGTAGTAGCTGGAATAGAATGATTCACTATTAAATCTATTGCTTTTGTATCTCCTATTTTTTCTTTATTTGGATTATTAGGAGCTTTACTTAGACTTGGAATATTATCTGCCTTATCTCCTCCAATTGCCAATATCATTGGTATATATTTTGCTGTTAATATTCCCCTTTTAAATTTTTTATTGATGTATTGTATTGCATTATCTTTATCAAAAACATCAAATTGAATATTAAATCTCCTTCCTGTTTGATCTCTTACAAACGATGTAACACATTGTATTGTATTTGTAAATTCGCATGTTTGAAGAAGGTCTTTATCAACAGATAAAATCACATTCAAAACATCTTCTTGGTCACTATCAAAAATACCATTTACAATACAATAATGTGGAATAAGATCTGATTCGTATTCTCTTAAATAATATACTTTTGATAAATCTTTTTTAGTGAACATTTTTTCAATTTTATCAAAATAATATTTTTTGATTTGTCGAAATAATTGAACTTCTTGATCGTTATCTACAATTAATTCTAATGTTGATCTTCCGCTTTTATAAGTTGGATCAATTGATTTTTGTTGAGCACAATAACCATCATCATACGCTAATATGAAGAAAGGGTCATATGTCTTAAATTGAACATAAATTGAGTTTAAAAAATTCCGCAATTCTTGAATTAGTATATCACTAACTTTACCTTCTGTTGCAAATCTTCCAATCTCAACTAAAACGACTTCTCTGTTGTAGAATCCTTTTGCAATGCTCTGTAAATCTATAAAGAAATTTATTCGTTTTTTCTTGAGTTTTTGGAGCATCTCGTGAATTAAAGAATATTTAAGCTGATATTTAATATAATAATTCATATCATTATTGATCTCCTAAAAACAAAAAGATTTTAAATTCATAGATATTATTTCTATATAAAAATTGAAAAAAATAAAAATGTCAATTACTTGCATTTGGCATGCGCAAATTTATTAAATGGGCATGAAATATCTTTATCATTTGGACATTGTTGTGGTAATTTTTCATGATTTTTATAATGAGGGCAATCTGTTTTATTGCAACTACCATTTGCCTGCTCAGATTTGTCGCAAACCCATTCTCCACTACCAGCAACATTTTTATCATTAAGTCTCAACATTGCATATTTTATAATATGTTCCATTTTACCAATTGTCTGCTCTTGCCGGAGAAAAATATTAAAAATAGATAACGGAGTGTGAATATATCTATTTAAATTGTCACCAGTCTTTTTGTCTCTTTCAAGATTATACAGATAACCAAATTGTAACCACTCTGGAGAAGTGTTAATAGTTTCATATATTTCGATTTGATTTATTTGTTTTTGCATTAAATTTACACAATCAACAATTCTCGTTTCTGCTTCTTCTAGATTATCTGTATATTCAATTTCTAATGATGCTACTCTTTGAGATTGAGTTTCTTTAGTATTATCTGATAAAGTTACTTTTGGCAAATTTCCAAATAAACGAGTTACCTGAGTCATGTTTGTAGTGTTTTTAAAATTCACAACTGCATTTGGTTTGCTTAAAACAGACAGAGTATCATTATATGGGATTATTTTTAAAAGAGTTGTAAATTGTTTAATGTCTGCATCTTTTGAAATATCATATTTTTCGAAACATTCTAAAGCGTTATAAAAGTTTAATAATAATCCTATTATTGGTATTTTGCCAGTTGCTTTAGAATTTTCTATTTCTTTTATAGAAAAATTAAAATTATCAAATAACCATAGGCTGGGTGTACTAAAAATTTTATATGCTCCTATTATATATTCTGGAACTTGCAATTCTGTAATTGTTGATGGAATTATCACTTGATCATATAAGGTTTTATTTTTTGTTGTTAAATCACATATTTTATTCCATGTTAATCTTTGTGAAGAACTTGAGTATTTCTTAATAATCTCCTTCGTGTATAATTCTAAAATTTCTAGTGCGTTATATCTTTTATCATTAAATGTTTTATTAAATGAATTGTTTGTACTCATTTCCCAGATCACTGGATTGACCAAAATAAATTGTACTGGGACAGTTGGAGAAGTTCCTTTTACGGTTGTTCCTGCTTTATTTTGATTATAATTTTTTGGTAATATAAATTTGACATATGATGAATAAATTAGATTTTCATTATTGTCTTTTACGTGTCGAATCTGTAATTGGTAGTCTGGAAATGATCCCGCACTAATTTCAGCTTCGATTACAACCAATGTTGCTGTTGGAATATTAGCTTGCGCAATAGCATACGTTGCTCGTTTTGTTCCTGGTTGTCGAATAAATATTAAATATGCAAAATCCGTTATCTCTGCAAGATTTTCATCTGGTATAGTTCTCGTTAATAAAAGATTATAAAAAGTTGATTTAGTGTCTGCCATGATTTGCTCCTAAAAAAATTATACCGGCAAGATCT
>JAGVVH010000390.1 GCA_019135895.1 Bacteroidota bacterium
AGGTGGTTTGATTTACTGAGAACAGGCCAGGCATTCAATGTAATGAAGGATTTTGACATGCTTGAATACATGACTGTGTTTCCTCTTCCTTTGAGCCAGATTCAACTAATTAATGATCCGGCAATATTTCCACAGAATCCGGGATATGAATAGAAATGATTTCCATCTCTACTAAGAGCAAATATACTATTTGTGTCTAAACAGAATCTTATCTGAATTAAGCCAGGTTTTTCTAACCTCCTTATGCCGATAAACAGTTATCTTCTTTAATAGAATCCCTTCCAAGTTTTGCGGAAGGGGTTCTGAAGAAGGTAAGCCTGAAAGAATTATTTTGAAAATACCGTAAACAGCTTTCAACTTTAGTTAATCTCCTTCAGTAAAATAAAACCTTATGAAACGTTCAAAATTAACTCCACTAAATAAATTATCTGAAAATCATAGTTCAGATAATAGCCGCCGATCTTTTCTTAAGAAGGCTTCAGCAGCCACATTTACCATTGCCGGATCAGCCATTATCCCATCAACTCCTTCTTTTTCTCAAAGCCCTGTTTCGGGAAAGGCAGAAGAAGAAGAGAATATTCCTTGGTTTCGAAAGATTACCAGATGGGGGCAAACTAATATTACAGAAAAAGATCCCATAATATACGATATAGAATGGTGGCGACAACATTGGAAAAACACCCAAATACAGGGAGTAATTATTAATGCTGGTGGGATCGTAGCATATTACCCTACAAAAATACCGCTACATTACAAAGCTCAATTTCTGGGAGACAGAGATTTATTCGGGGATCTTTGCAAGGCAGCACACAAGGACGGACTTGTTGTATTTGCCCGCATGGATTCCAACAGGGCAAATGAAGAGTTTTATAAAGTCCATCCTGATTGGTTTGCAATTGATAAAAACGGGAAACCTTATCGAGCAGGAGAACTTTATATTACTTGTGTAAACAGCCCCTATTATCAGGAGCACATACCTGCGATTCTCACAGAGATTTCAAACCTTTATCATCCTGAGGGATTTACTGATAACAGCTGGAGTGGTTTGGGAAGGGAATCTATTTGCTATTGTGAAAATTGTAAAAAGAGTTTTTTAAAGAAAACCGGAAAAGCACTTCCAAAAGAAAAGAATTGGGACAATCCTGTTTATCGTCAGTGGATTAGGTGGAACTATGATCGACGGCTGGAAATATGGGATTTAAATAATCGTACAACCAAAGCTGCAGGAGGACCAGAATGTACTTGGTCAGGAATGAACAGCGGTTCTATAAGCAATCAAGCCAGAAGCTTCAGAGATTTTAAGGCAATATGTTCAAAAGCTGATATAATTATGCTTGACCATCAGTCCCGTAACGATTCGTCAGGATTTCAGAATCTGGCTGATGTTGGGAAGCTGATACATGGATTACTAGGATGGGAAAAACTTATTCCAGACAGTATGGCAATGTATCAGGCCGGACGGCCTACTTTCAGAGTATCTACAAAGCCGGTTCCGGAAGCACATATGTGGATGATAGAAGGTTTTGCAGGAGGAATTCAACCATGGTGGCATCATATTGCTGCATATCATGAAGACAGAAGGATGTATCATACTGCAGAACCAATCCTTAGGTGGCACAAAGCCAATGAACAATTTTTGATTAACCGAACGCCTATTGGGAAAGTAGGAGTTGTTTGGTCGCAAGAAAACACTGACTTCTATGGACGCGATGATTCTGATCTTTTGGTTGATTTGCCATGGAGAGGAATAACACAGGCATTAATCAGGGCAAGAATACCTTATCAACCGGTTCATGCTGATCATATTGAAAGAGATACTTCGAAATTAAGTTTGTTAATATTGCCAAATTTGGCCAGTTTAAGTCAAGACCAGGTCGCAAGTATTAGGAGATTCGTTAACCAGGGTGGAAATCTTTTTGCGACAGGGGATAGCAGTTTATACAACGAAAACGGAGAAAAGCTAAAGGATTATGCACTTAGTGATCTTTTCGGTGCTCATTCCGGCAAGAAATCAGGAGCTGAGGATATTGAAAACTTACGCAGGACAGCCCATACTTATTTGAGATTGATACCGGAAATGAGAAAGAAAGTCTATGGGCCCCAAACTGGTACAGAGCCTGAAATTAATGACGTCAGGCATGAGATACTCAAAGGATTTGACGATACAGACATTCTGCCTTACGGAGGATTTCTAACCCCAGCTAATATAGAAAGAACCTCTAAAATCCTAATGACATTTATTCCTGAATTTCCAATATATCCTCCTGAAACAGCATGGATGAGAGAGCCGAAGACTGAAATAGCAGGCTTGATGACAAACACTTTATCGAATGGAAGTCGTGTCGTCTTTATGCCTGCAGATATAGACAGGCAATTTGCCAGGTATAATCTGCCTGATCATGGTAATCTTCTGGCTAATATAATCAGATGGGTTTCAAAGGATGACTCACCCTTGAAAGTCGAGGGACCAGGTTTGATAGACTGCAATATGTATCAGCAGCCTGGCGCAATGATTCTGCATCTGACAAATCTGACAAGTGCTGGTACATGGCGTGCTCCAGTAGATGAGTATATCCCTGTTGGTCCTATTACAGTTAAAATCAAACTTAATAACGATGTAAAGGGAGAATACATAAACCTTCTTGTTGCAGGCCTGAAAATTCCGGCTGTCGTAAAAGATGGTTGGAGCCATTTCCAGATAAGTTCAATTCTTAATCAGGAGGTTGTTGTAGTAAAATAGATTTTTTTGAAACGTAAAAACATAAAATAATATGATAAAAGAACTCGATCCTATCGCTCGCGTGTTAATGGGGCCAGGGCCAAGTGATGTTCATAAGCGGGTTTTAAAAGCCTTATCGACTCCATTGATTGGCCATCTTGATCCACAATTCATTAAGATTATGGATGAGGTTATGGAAATGACAAGGCAGATTTTTCAAACATCAAACCAAGTTACGTCTGTTATTTCTGCTACAGGAAGTGCAGGTATGGAAACTTGTTTTGTGAATCTTCTTGAGCCAGGAGATTCAGCTATTGTTTGTGTTAATGGTGTTTTTGGTAACAGAATGTGTGATATTGTTGAGCGATGTGGTGCCCAACTAATCCGTGTTGACGCACCCTGGGGAAAACCAATAGATCCTGATCAACTAAGACTGGCATTAAAGGGATGCAAACCAAAACTGGTAGCAATAGTGCATGCAGAGACTTCAACAGGTGTGTTACAACCACTAACTGAGATCAGTAAGCTAGTACATGAAGCGGACGCTTTATTTGTTGTGGATACAGTAACTTCACTTGCGGGAACTGATGTAAGAGTTGATGAATGGGGAATAGATGCTGTTTATAGCGGTACACAAAAATGCATCTCTGCACCTCCCGGGTTATCGCCTGTTTCATTCAGCCCGAGAGCTGTTGAAGTGATGGATAACAGAAAATCGAAGGTTCAGAGCTGGTATTTAGATATGTCAATGATAAGAAAATACTGGGCTGGAGCCAAAAGAGCGTATCATCATACTGGTCCGATATCGATGATTTATGCCATTCACGAAGCGTTAAGGTTAGTTCTGGAAGAAGGATTGCAAGCCCGTTTTGAAAGACATATGCACAATCATTTGGTGCTAAAAGAAGGATTTGAATCAATGGGTTTTGAGTTTCTGGTTGCGCCGGAATTCAGATTACCAATGCTAAATACCATAAAAATACCAGATGGTGTTGACGATACTTATGTAAGAAACAAGCTCCTTAATGAATATAATATTGAGATTGGGGCTGGATTAGGTGAGTTTGCCGGGAAAGTCTGGAGAATTGGATTAATGGGAGAAAGCTGCACACAAAATAACATAGATCTATTATTGACAGCCTTAAAGAATATATTGTCTTGAATAGGTTACTATTAATCTTTTTGAATTTTCAAGTGCAGATAAAAACCTAATGACAATAAAATCCACATGTGTCAAATGTGTGAACATGTATTTATATGATTTTCAGCTATGTGGGTTTTGTCCACTTGAACGATGCAGGCATCATACCGCTAAAATCAAAATTATATTATGATGAAACCCACATGTATTGCATACACAAATACGTATCTATATGATTTTCAAGTATGTGGGTTCCATCAGATCATTGAAATTAAAATTATATACTGATGAAAAAATACTATTTATTTCTTATACTCGGTGTAATAATACTCCTTGTTTCCTGTAGCCAGAGTCCTGGTTCAGATACAACTGAAATTGATCCAGGCACCTATGACGGAACATGGTGGAATAGGACACCGGTCAGACTGCTTCAAACTAATTTTCCTGAGGTCTAT
>JAGVVH010000303.1 GCA_019135895.1 Bacteroidota bacterium
CAGTTCCTTCTCTGCCGCTTGGCGGGCGTGGGGTTTAATCGGGGTGTAGCGCAGTTGGTAGCGTACTACGTTCGGGACGTAGGGGTCGGAAGTTCGAGTCTTCTCACCCCGACTAAGGGTAATTGATAATCAATCAGTTACCCTTTTTTTGTACCGATTTTGTACCGAAAAGGATATAAAGAAATAAGTTTGATATTTTCATTCCAAATCAGGTTATCCCTGTCATAAAAAATTTTCATCTCCAACTCATTTTTTTTCATTACCCAGAATTTCTGTTTAATTGTCATATTTTCAGTATGATAATTGAATATCTATTCTGTCACCTTAACTCTTTTTTCACTCACCTGGTCACTCACAACTTGATTCTTTCAAAAATTTTATGTACTTATTAGGTAGATATACTTGATTACTGGAATTATATCATAAATATGTCAGAAAATATTAAGATAAAAACTTTATACGATATGAAAAATGAAAGTTGGAAGACCGAGAAAATATTTTGATGATGAAACAAGAAAATCTGTAAAGACAATTCAAAATCGTGAAAGTCAAAGGAGATTACGACTGAAAAAGAAGGTTAAGGAGGAGATAAAATCACTTTTATCAAGTCCGAAAGACATCAATACACAATACAGGGAAGGAATAGTCGAACTTTTCTCTAAGTATAATTTTAACTACTTCTTTACAGGAACCCTTGACCCTAACTATCTTAAAAAAAGGGAGATAAAGGAGTACAATGACGAGATTAAGGAATTAAATAAATTACTTGATACTGATTTAAGTTATCAGGTGGAGAAGAAAATCGGAATTAATTCATTACGAAAATATACTGAAAGGTATATTCAATATCTTAATGATAGACAATACATTAAGAGATGGTTTGTGGTTTTTGAATTGGGTAAGAACTACAAATACCATATCCATATAATGTTTGAAACCAATAAGAACAAATGGAATTTCAAAAATTACTCCGAAGACCATTGGTTATTGGGAACTTCCATTACAGAACCGATAATATCTGAACTGGATAAACTTACACTTCTGTCTTATTGTGTAAAGGAATTCAATCCAAAATCTCACAAGATCACTGATATGAACAAGATGGATAACTGGTTCTTTGAGGTGAATGACGTTGTTGACCAGAGAGTTGATTATGACAGGGTTCCAAACATCTTAATTCCACAAATCGAATTTTTAAATTGAATAATAATTGGTAATTTTCCAGAACCAATTATTTGTTATGTCTACTAATCATTCAGAGATTTCGTCTTTTATATGGTCTGTCTGTGATGACCTTCTAAGGGGATTATTTAAACAACACGAATACGGGGACGTTATTCTACCTTTTGTCGTTCTTCGTCGACTGGATTGTGTCTTAGAAACTTCAAAGGATAAGGTAATTGACCTTTACGAGAAGTTTTCCAAAAAAATAGATGACCCAACTCCCGTCCTTTATAACGAGACAGGTTTGAATTTTTACAATTACTCCCGTTATGACCTTCAGAGATTAAAACAAGACCATCTCAATATTTCACTCAACTTCAACAACTACCTTAATGGGTTCAGTCCAAATGTCAGGGAGATAATTGAAAACTTTCAGTTAGAAAAACCTATTGAAAAACTGAATAAGAACGGAAAACTTTATCAGTTAGTAGAAACATTTACTTCGATTGACTTACACCCTGATAGAGTTGATAATCACTCTATGGGTTCTATATTTGAGGAACTTCTCAGACGATTTTCAGAGATGTCCAATGAAACCAGTGGGGAACACTACACTCCTCGGGACGAGGTCAGATTATTGGTTTCACTCGTTTTCAGTGGTAATAAAGAAGATTTACAGGGACAGGGGAAGGTTCGTTCTCTTTTTGATTGTTGTTGTGGAACTGGTGGTATTCTTTCAATCGGTAAGAGATGGATTTTGGAGAATATAAACTCTGATATTGAGATTAACCTATATGGTCAGGAGTTAAACCCTCAGACGTATTCAGTGTGTAAATCTGATATGTTGATTACTGGTGAAAATCCTGACAACATTCGACTGGGTTCTTCTTTATCCAATGACCACTTTCAAGGAAGGAAGTTCGATTACCTTATGTCAAATGTTCCTTTTGGAGTTTCATGGAAGTCCGAACAAGAGTTTATCGAAAACGAAAGTCAAAATCCTAATGGAAGGTTTTTTGTTGGAACTCCAAGAACTTCAGATGGTTCTCTCCTTTTCTTACAACACATGATTTCCAAAATGGAACCAACAGGTTCAAGGATAGGTATCATTTTCAATGGTTCTCCATTGTTTACAGGGGATAGTGGTTCGGGGGAGAGTGAAATCAGGAAATGGATTATTGAAAATGACTGGTTAGAATGTATTGTCCAATTACCTGACCAGTTATTCTTTAACACAGGAATAACTACCTATATATGGATATTATCAAATAACAAAAAACCACACAGGAAGGGTAAAATTCAGTTGATTGATGGTTCCACTTTCTATAAGAACATGAAGAAATCATTGGGTAATAAGAGAAAATTCATACCCGATGAGATGATTGAGGAGATTACAAATCTGTATGAAAAATTCGAAGTGACTGATAATTCAAAGATATATCCCAATGAGTTCTTTGGATATACAAAAGTTACAATAGAACGACCATCAATTGTTGACGGGAAAATTGAAAAAGATAAAAAGGGAAACCCGAAACCTGATAGTTCCCTTAGAGACACAGAACGAATACCACTGGGTACAGATATAGATGAGTATTTTCTGAAAGAGGTTAAACCACATCTCTCTGATAGTTGGATGGACAGGACGAAAGATAGTGTCGGATATGAAATAAACTTCACCAAGTATTTCTACAAATACAAACCTCTAAGGTCAGTGGAAGAGATTACTAAGGAATTGTTGGATTTGGAAAAGGAAACGGATGGATTAATGAATAAACTTCTAAATCAATGAAATTATTCAGTCTTAATAATCAGGTTGTTAAGAGTATTACTTCCAAGGATTTCAAACTCGAAAAGGATATACAAAATCTCGTGGAGAAGAACCTTGAAGAATTCTTTCATCTTCAGTTTGTAAGTTCTGAATTGATAATTAAAAACTTCAGAATTGACACCTTGGGTTTTAACAGGGAGAACAAGTCATTTGTAATTATCGAGTATAAGAAAGAAAGAAACTATTCAGTAATTGACCAAGGATATACCTACCTGTCCCTCATGTTAAATAATAAATCAGATTTTATTCTTGAATTCAACGAAAAAAATAATGGGTCGTTGAAAAGAGATGATGTTGACTGGACACAATCAAAGGTAGTTTTCATTTCACCACAATTTACAGAATATCAGAAACATTCAGTGAATTTTAAAGATGTTCCTTTTGAGTTATGGGAGATTAAGATGTATGAAAATAATACTATCGGTCTCATTCAACATAAAACTACTTCATCTGAGAGTATTTCAACCATTAGTTCAGATAGTGGGAATGTTATAAGTCAGGTCTCCAAAGAGGTGAAGATTTATGATGAAGAGTACCATCTGACAAGGAGTAAATCCCGACCTGAATGGGTCAATGAGTTATATTTCTCTCTAAAAGACAGGATTTTAAACCTCGGTGAAGTGGAAATTCAATATCGGGGGAACTATATCAGTTTCAGGAGGAAAAGACCATTTATCGATGTTATTTTTTGGAATAAAGGATTGGTTCTTATGTTGAACCTAAAGAAGGGGACACTAAACGACACAAATAGTTTGACGAAAGATATAAGTGGAGTCGGTCACTGGGGTAATGGAGATTATCAGATTACAATGGATAATAAAACTGACCTCGATTATGTGATGTTTTTAATCAATCAATCCTACAAGTACCAGGAAAATGAATAAATATAATTCATATAAACCATCAGGTATTGATTGGATTGGTGATATCCCAGAGCATTGGATTTTATCACGAATAGGTCGTCATTACTTTCTTGAAAGAGGAAGGGTTATTTCGAAAGAGGAGATAATTGATAATCAAGGGGAATATCCAGTATATAGTAGTCAGACTGAGAATAATGGCGTTTTAGGTTCGATAAATACTTTTGATTTTGAAGGTGAATATGTGACTTGGACGACAGACGGGGCAAACGCTGGGACATGTTTTCATCGTACTGGGAAGTTTAATACAACAAATGTGTGTGGTCTTTTATCAAATAAAGAAAATGGATATAGTAACTTGAAATATCTTAATTACCTATTGAATTTAGGAACTAAGGGATACGTAAGGTTGGATATTAATCCAAAACTTATGAATAATATGATGGGAGATATACCTGTCATCTTTCCCTCCATTTTCGAACAAAATCAAATCGTTATCTTTTTAGACGAAAAGACCGAAATAATTGACAAGTTGATTTCAACGAAGGAAAAGAAAATTGAACTCCTGAAGGAACAACGAACCTCCCTAATTAATCAGGTTATCACTAAAGGTCTTGACCCAAATGTAAAAATGAAAGATAGTGGGATTGAATGGATTGGGGAGATACCTGAACATTGGGAAACGAGAAAACTGAAATCCGTATCAGACTATATAACTGAGAAAGGGATACCAAGTTCTTCGGACGTTAGAATTTCTCCAGAAAATGTCGAACAGGGAACTGGTGTCTGTTTAAATCTTTACTCTGAATATGATAATGAAGGTTTTAAGTTCCAAAGAGGGGATATTTTATTTAACAAACTACGAGTTTATTTATCTAAAGTCATTTTGACAAGTTATGAGGGATATTCGATGGGAGAAATGATTGTTGTGAGACCGAGGAAAATCAATAACCAATTTCTTTTCCATATAATGTTGAGTTATGGTTTCATTAATTCTTGTAACTCCTTCAATATTGGGGTCAAATTACCAAGAGTTTCACCTGAGGTAATTTTTAACTCAGTTGTTCCTATTCCCCCCATTAAGGAACAAAATAGGATAGTTGAAATAATAAATGAGAACTTTCAAGAAACAAGTAATATTATTTCATTGGAAAAGAGGAAAATAGATTTACTAAAAGAATACCGACAATCTCTAATTTCAGAGGTAGTTACGGGAAAAATTGATGTAAGAAACAATGTAAACTAATCCCAATGGTATATTCAGAAAAGAATTTGGAAGAACATATTGAACAATCACTCATACACACAGGTTATAAATCCCGTCTTTTTAATGAATATGATAGAGTTTTGTGTTCAATCCCGTCAGACATTGTTGAATTTATTAAAGAAACACAGGATAAGGAATTCAAGAAGTTAAGGGAACAATATGGGTCTGACACTGAGAAAAAACTTGTTACCCGTATCAATAATGAAATTTCATCAAGAGGATTGATTGATGTCTTACGAAAAGGAGTAAAAGATAGAGGTTGTAATTTCAGGTTGGTCTATTTTCAACCCAAAACCTCTTTAAACCCTGAACATAAGGAACTTTATAAGAAAAATCGGTTTATTATAGTCCGACAGGTTCATTATTCCTTGAAAAACGAGAAATCACTCGATATGGTTCTTTTCCTGAATGGACTTCCGTTTCTTACAATGGAATTAAAGAACCAACTGACCAATCAAACTATTCTCGATTCGGAAAGACAATATAAGTACGACAGAGATCCCAAGGAACAATTATTTCAATTTCAGAGGTGTATAGTACACTTCTGTTGTGATAATGACAGGGTTTCAATGACAACAAGGTTATCAGGGGAAAAGACAAAATTTTTACCCTATAACAAGGGAATAGATAATCCTGAAACAGATGGTTTAAGAACCAACTATTTGTGGAAAGAGATTTTAACTCCAAATTCTGTATTAGACATACTCGAAAACTTCGTTCATCTGTCAATCGAAAAGGAAAAAGAATGGAGTGAAAAGGAAGGTAGAGTTGTTGAAAAGAAGACTGAATTATTGATATTTCCAAGATACCATCAGTTAGAGGTAATCAGAAAGTTAAGGGAAACTTTAGTTAAAGAGGGTATCGGTAAGAACTATCTTATCCAACACACAACTGGTAGTGGGAAAAGTTATGAAATCGGGTGGTTGTCTCATCTTTTAACGTCACTTTACAGAACTCCATCTGATACAAAACGTATTTTTGATACCATAGTGGTAGTTACTGACAGGAAGGTAATTGACAGACAACTTCAACATACTATTAAACAACTGGAACAGACGAGAGGAGTTGTTAATCCTGTTGATGTGAATAGTCAACAATTAAAGGAATACCTCGAAAAAGGGAAAGACATCATAATAACCACAATTCAGAAATTTCCAAGGATATCTGAAACAATTAATGAACTCCCAGGTCATTCATTCGGAATAATCGTGGATGAAGTCCATTCAAGTCAGTCAGGAGAAAGTTCCAAACATTTGAAAAAATCCTTATCAGTTGAAGATATAGACGAGGTAGAGGACGATGAATATAATGATATCGACAGGAGAATTCTGGATGAAATCAGAAGTCGTGGGAAAAAGAATAATCTGAGTTTCTTTGGTTTTACAGGTACTCCAAAAAACAAGACACTTGAAATTTTTGGTCGGAAAAACGAGGAAGGGAAGTATATCCCGTTCCATGTGTATTCGATGAAACAATCAATTAATGAGGGATTTACATTAGATGTTTTACAGAATTTCACAACATATTCGAGATGGTTTAAACTAAACAAGGAGGTTAAGGAGGACAAAGAACTTCCAAAGAACAAAGTAATGGAAGAGTTGGTGAGATATGTTGACGGACATTCCATTACTATCCGACATAAGGTTTCAATAATCCTTGACCATTTCCTAAAACACACCTCAAAAAAGATACAGGGGAAAGGTCGTGGTATGATTGTCGTCCGTTCCCGTAAACATTGTGTCCTTTATTTCCACGAAATGAGGAAACAGATGAAAGAGATGGGATTACCCTTTTCATGTTTGGTTGGATTTAGTGGTGTTGTACATATTGATGGACAGGATTATACAGAAGACACTCTTAACAAACTTCCATCAAGAGTATCTATTCCTGAAGGATTTAAAGACCCAGGTTACAGAATACTGATTGTGAGTAACAAATTTCAGACAGGGTATGATGAACCTCTTCTTCATTCAATGTTTATTGATAAAACACTTGGTGGACTACAATGTGTACAAACAATTTCCCGATTAAATCGAAAAATGACAGGGAAGACAGACACATTCGTTTTGGATTTTGTAAATGAACCTAAAGAAATTTACAGGTCTTTCAAGGATTACTATGAGGACACAATGTTGGAGGAAGAAACAGATCCCAATCGACTTTACACACTTCAAAATGACATTGAAGGTGTAAATCTATTCACTAAATATGAAGTCGAGGAGTTTTGTAAGATTTTCTACGATCAAAGTATTCCCCAGGAACGTTTACAACCGATTTTAAACAAGGTCGTGGATAAATGGAAGGATATCCCTGATGAAGAAGAAAGAGAGTTATTTCGGTCAAATATTCAATCCTACATTCGACTTTATGGGTACATTACTCAAATTATGACCTTTACAGATTTGGAGTTAGAAAAACTCTATGTTTTTGTGAAATATCTTAATAAAAAACTACCGAAAAGAGAGAAACCTCAGATACTTGATATTCTTAATTCTGTTGACCTTGAAAGTTTCCGTATCCAACAGACCTTTTCAGGGAAGATCGTCCTTGAAAACGGAGAAAAAGGAGGTATTTTAAAGGGAATCGAGATGGGTAAATCTAAAGTTCCCGAAGAACCTGAATTGGACTTACTTTCTGAGATTGTCAAACATATCAATGACGTTTACGGAACTGAAATAACTGAACAGGATAAGGTTGACCTTGAAAATATGAAAACTAAGGTCGTAACTAATGTGGGACTTCAGAAAGTTTTAAATGGGGATAATTCTGAAACCAATAAAAGGAAGAAATTTGACGATGTTCTTAACAAAACCATATTATCCTACTTTAACGAAAGATTTGATTTCTTCAAAAAGATTGATGACCCAAGAATTAAGGATTTTATTGGTCAATTAATTTACGATGAAATGAGGTCGGGTAATTTGGATAAATATATTCAATCCTGACCATCGAAATTTTCGTTGTCTTCAGATATCGGATTGGTCTTTATGAAATCTTCATATTCTTTTACGAGTAGACCAATAAGAAAAATAAAGTCATTTCTTGTAATTACATAAATGAGGTCTTCGTCAGACAGATGTGATTTATCTTTTATATGTAATACAAACTCTCTTAGTCTATTTTCAACGTTTTTATCAATAGGAAAAAATTCGTTTAATTTAAAATAATGGATTTCGTTATGAGGTTCTTTCTTCATTGATGAGATCTGACAATTTGTTTTAATAATTCGTTCAATCTGATTTCAATACTTCTTTCGTTATTTGTTCCAAATTCAGGGGAAGGTTGGATTTTACCGACTTGGTTTTACTCTTTCTTTTCAATTTTAGGGTATCAGTTAGAAACCTTAGTTGTCTTTCTGTAACTAACATCAGTATTCGTTTCTTCCTCGATTTTTTACCCATAACTATAAATATCTCGGTATCTTGATTAATCTTTCTTTCATTTCATTAATTGGAAAATTCAACACCAATTATTCAAATAGTCCAGAAATTCCTGGATAATACTTCCAGATTGAGGTTTTAAAAATCAAACGGCACAAAATGAATATTAAACTCCTGATAAGGTGGAACTTAAAGAAATCATGATATCTCAGATTATATCAAACGGCATGTCAATGCCGTTTGACTTCTTCCAACCCTGGAGTTCTTTGAGTACCCCCCCCTCCGTTCCCCCCCCTTGTCAGGGAAATTTGTTATTTACCAAAGGTCGGTATAGACCCAAAAATGAGGGATTTCTCGAAAAAAATTTTCCACTACTCACCTGGACTATTTGTTACTCAGTACTTGACTATTTAACGTATTTGAGGTATAACTCATGATTTTCTTTAAAACCTCATGATTTTTCTTAAAAAGTATTATCCCTTCTGTAAAATTCAAGTACTTTTTATTTAAGTATTAACTCACTTATTCACTTTTCAGGATATTTATTTTTATGGAAACAAAAGAAATCATCAATCAGACAATCTTAGAAAGTGAAATGTATTCAGATTTCGAAGAACACGTAGAAGAGATCGTCTTGGACAGGGTTAATAAATTAGAAAGTGAGTTAAAGGGTAAGTATCTGTATTTCTTCAGAATTACCAAGAAACCTGACAGAACGAATTATCATACTTTTGATGTCACCAAATTAAATGATATTTCAAGACGATTAATTAACGGGATGGTATCATTGGGAACCATTCCAAACAGAAAATTTTGGAACAGATATTTTGAGGGAGGAATAAGGTCAACATCAATAGTTCAGGAAGAACCTGATGACTTTCCATCCTTCAATCTGAATTACATTCTATACTCATCTTACGATAACCTTGATGTCAGGATACTTTCTCAGTTATCTACAAGAGTAAGAATGATTGACCCAACATTAAATATAAAACTTGAGTATATCGGGGTTCATGATATTTCTTTACTCAGAACATACATTGAGTGTACGACAAAAGTTGAATTGAATTCTAAACCTATTGAAAAACTTGGTCAAAGGAACCTTAACCACATAGTATTAAATCCATTACAGAGACCCACTTTTATCGGGAATTTGTTTAAACCATCTAAGTGTCTGTTGAATAAACCATTAGATGTCAATTAAGTTCGTAAAGGTTTAACATTTGGTCGGTTTCGAAATTTGTATACTTGAGGGTGACGGACACTGAAGAATGATTTACCAATCGACTAACTTTTACCAAGGACAGATGGTCACCTTTCTCAAATCCTTTCTTAATAGTACCCACAATAAAACTTTTTCTTAGGAGGTGAGAACTTACGTGACCAATACATTTCACTTTGTATTCCTCCATGATTTCTTTCAGGAGACGATTAAAGGTTTGGATACACATAGGTTCATCTCCTTTCCCCTTTTGAGAAGAAAAGATAAAACTATCAGGTTTTGGATTGGTAATTGATATCACAATATCCAGTACCTCTCTCAGTTTTGAACCCATTACCAAAATCCGTTCCTTATTAGTTTTTTTCTCCACTCTGACAAATTTCTCTCCAACCTGTAATCCTATTAGGTCTTTCCATTTAAGAGATAGATTGTCAATTATCCTTAAACCTAATCTTACTCCTATACTTATCATCAATAAATCCCGACATTTTTTTTCAGTTCTTTCTGACTGAAAATCCCGTAATAATCTACTTTCAAGTGATACTACACTATCCCAATCAATTGGATATGTAGTTCTCTTATTGTTTTTGGTAGTTCTTTCAATTGTTTTCATGTGATAAAAATACACATTTAGTATTATATTATGATATAAATGAATATTAATTTTGACAATTAAATGGATATCATAGATAATAAACTGAATATCAGTGATTAAAATAAACATATAATGTTCATTTATAACTGAAGATGAACATTTTATATGGAAAAATTCCATCTTGAGATACTTCACAGGATTATCAAGAACTCATGATTTAAGTTTTTATCTTTGAGACCTATAATGTTCTTCAATTAATTGATTGTAAGAAATGAATTACAAAGTTGATTATGAGAAACAAAGTGAATTAGAGAAGTTCACTAAGAGTATATTCAGAAAATACAAACTCAAAGGATGGAAAATAGAGTTTGTATTGTCAAAAAAAATCAGTCGTAAAACGAGAATTATCGCACAAACCCTCCCTATCTCAGAGAAGATTTTAATTAACTCATATTCAGTAGTATTAATAAATGACGTTGAAAAATTAAAAGGTTGTATTCTTCACGAAATAGGTCATATATTAAATCATTGTCGTCCAGAACACGATGAAAATTTTAAACAGATTTGTAAAGACATTGGATGTCCTTATGATGAACCGACATTTTCAGAAATCGAGATGAGGAATCGTATATAAATTAATTTGATACATTATTTGGTTTAAGTTGAATTTTTCTAAGTTCTTCCTTCATCATGACCTTTTTCATGTATTTCTGTAAGGTTTGAATTTGTTTATGACCCGAAGACATCATCAATATATTCAATGGAATATTCTTTAATATACCAATAGTAATAAACGTCCGTCGACATGAATGAGATGAAATCAACTTTCTCCTCATTATCGAGTAATCCTTAATTTCTTTGTTTACTCTTTTCTTCTTTATGACCATATCTTCGAATAGTTTCTTGTCCTCCAGTAGTTTCTTCAATTGGGTATTGAAATATTGGTCTGAAAATTCAGGTAATTGAAACTCGTATTTTTTCAGTATATCGAGGCATATTCCATCAATTAATATCTCTGACTTTGTCTTTGTCTTGAGGTTCTCTTTCACTAAAATATAATCTCCATCTTCATCGAGGTGAAATTCCTCCCTCTTTATTGTTTTTAAATCACTTATTCGTAACCCCATAAAACAATTACAGATAAAAACATCTCTGATTTTCCCCCAGGTTGGATTGTCGATATTCATGGTATAGAGATTTTCAATTTCCTCCATTGTAAGTACAACAGGATCATTATCAAATTTTTGAATTTTGAAACGATGAACCACAGATTTGAATTTGTAGATTTCCTTATCTTCTACCCATCGAAAGAAGGTCTTTAGTGTTGAAAATCTTTTATTTATGGTGTTATCATTTAATCCTCCCTTAGTCAGATACCCATCTGGTCGTTTTTCAGATAGAAAATTCCTGTACTGAACCATGAATTCAGGGGTATTCATTTTCTCTAAGGTCAGTTTGATTTTTTTTGAAGTCTGAAAATCCTTCAATGAATTTATTAGTGACTTATAATCTTTATACGATAACCTGTTGTTTAATTCGTCTTTTTTGAATTGGTAAAATTCATCAAGTAATTCCGTTAAAGTTTTTGGTTTTTGAGTAAACATCTCCAAAAATGGTCCCGATAACATAATTGATTTTTCACCCTCCTTGACGTATTTCAAACATTCTTTTTGAGATATTCTGTGTATAGATCCATGTTTTGTTTTGAAACTTAAATAATCATCAACCTTCCTTTTTAACTCTAAAGTTTTCTGATTAAGTTCAACATAGTTCAACATTTTTGAATTGTATGTTAAATCTTTATTCATACAACTTGGTACATATTTGTTTTTGGTATTAATCCTAATCAGAACTCCCTTATGTTTATACAACACATAGATGTAGGTGTATTCACCCACCTTTACTTTTTTAAGTTCAGAGTGTGTTTTCACGAATTCGATGTTGGTTAGAAGTATAAAAGTAGGAAATGTTTTGTACTTTTTTTGTACCAGAAAGATTTTTTTGTACCGTTTTTTGTACCCAAATTACATATCTAATATATTGATATTCAATACATAAAATTCTGTGTAACAGAATTATTTTATTTTGTAGTAAAATATTTTATAATACATTGAATATGTGACCAATACAAAAAATAACTCAAATATTCTCACCCCGACTGATTAAATCAAATGGCCTTGTAAATCAAGTATTTACGAGGTCATTTTTATTAGTAGTACAAAAAGTAGTACAAAAATACTACTCTTCTAACCTCTGATCTCTGAATAAATCCTGAGTTGGCGCAGAAATCAGACCTAATCTTACTGAAAAAATAAACCTGAGCAGTGTCAGAAACAGCAGGCGATAGCTTCATAAGCTGAATCCTTATGTGTTTTTGTTTCAGTATAAAAAATGTTAAATAATGTTAAAATTCATCCTTTTGCGTGCCTGCCTACATATTTATTAATGTAGTCAAACAGCTGACTATGACAAATAAATTTTAGAGTAAAAAATATTTAAGAAATGAAAGTTTACAAGGCAGAATTTGAAAGTGGTAACTGGTGTTACATTTTCGCTGAATCGGAAAATTGGGCATGGCATTTCTTCGATGATGTTATGTATGAATCCTATTCAATTAAATCATTCAAGGAATTGGGGAAAACCATTGCCGGAATCGTATACGTATATTCCGGGGTACCTAATAACCAAAAGTTGGAAGACAGTAATGGCTCTTTATACATATGCCGTCACGAGAGAACCAGCCGATGGTATGAAATAATTTGGGTCAGGGTTTTTAGGCATTACTGGTGGAAATTAATCCACTCGATAAAATACTTTGAACGTAAGAAGGAAAAGGAATTATTGGAATTGTTCAAAGATAATAACAACCAAATTAATCAATCTGATTATGAACAAGTCAATAATTCAAATTGAAGCTGAAATAACTGCAATTATTAAAGGCACACCTAATTTAGCTGATCGTATAGAAGCACTTGAAGTTGCCGGATACAAGGACATTGGCTATTTCTATGTTAAAAATAAGTGTATTAATAATAAGGGCGGAATCGGAAGTCTGTTTTATTTACCACGGAAAAAAATGTACCGGATTCAGATTGACAATACAGAATTAAAAAAAACTTACCCTGCGGCATGGTGTGTAAATGTACCTGAATCAGGATTAATAAATGAGAATAAAGAATTACCTTTTTAAAAAACAGGCCGTTAATACCTGTTCAATTTTTGGTAAATTTCTTGGGGCGGATTTGTATCGAGTAGATTATTTACTGAAATCATATAGTCTTGCAAATACCTGATCTGATCTACAAGGGTATTATTATTGTTATAAGCATAAAGTTGCGTAAAAAATTACTCACCATATAATAACGTCCCCCTCTATTATGGTTGTTTCATTAATCTTGGTTATTTCCGGATATGTGTTTGGATTATTAAATTTTAAACGATAATGAAAAACTCTTCTTAAAATCAACTCATTATTGTCAATAAGCTGGTGTTTAAAAACAACATTGAATCCTTTATATTTATATGCAACACTGGGGTACCACAATGCTTCAGGCTGTAGGTCAGGATTTTTAGAACGTATAATTGTGTTTGCACAAAGCGCACTGAAAAGGTAATCATTAGGGTGCTTAATTTCTTTTTTGGCAAACTGTTTTGCGAAGAAAATATTAACTTTTAAAAGTGCTTGATATTGGTCCTCAGTCTTCCCCTTACGCATTAATGGTTCAATGGCTACAGCCGCTTCTCCTACATCGGTGCCAACCTTTTGTGTATCTTCAGCATGACAAATCATACAAGTTTCTATATCTTTTGTAAGTTCCCATTCTCCAATAACCACGTTAAATTCTTTACTTGTTGTTTTACGTAATTCGTCCTGACATGACTCAATGGCTGCTGTATCAAGTGCACTTGAAGCATAAAATGTTGATCTATAGGGGAGATTTGCTCTACCAATATCCTTTCCCGGTTTTGGATTATAGGAAATTCTCGATTTGCTTGTAAATGGTTTGTCTTTGTGAAATATCTGTCCTCTGTAAAAGAAATGACCTTTAACTTGAGGCCAGATATTTACTGGTATTGAGAATGATTGGAGTATCATCATCAATACTGCATTAATGTTATAGTAACGTAAATTAATTGCCTCAAATGATTTAATTCTGGCAGCAACCTGATCTGGGTCATCCATATCAATTTTCCCAAATTTTAATCCGATTTTTATGAAGAGTTCATTAAATAATCTAATCATCGTGGGTTATTTTCAATGAGTTACATGCAGTTTTAGTGGCGTGTTTAGTATATTGCCCGTGCCATTTCCAACACTGAAAAACAGATTAATCTTCAATCTTAATAATATACGACAATTCATTACCTTTTGCCTTATTTTCAGCGTACAACAAGGAGACCTTCTCATATCTTAATTTGATAAATGGATCCACAAGTTTGCTAAAGTTCAATTTTACTATGTTTTCAATTAGATGAGGAAGGATCTTTATCGCAAATTCAATTTTTGCATTTTTCATCCTCATTCCTGCTACTTTCATTTCATATTTATACTCAGCAATTAAAGTTTCAACTTCTTCAATAATTTCTTTTTCAAAAAAATCTTGCTTAGATATTTTATTTGCCCACGATCTTAAACGTAAAAACCTAAGCTTATTTGATTCATCATCTCTATATTGGATAATATCCACTAACGGGACTGAATCATCTGGAATTGGTATATTACTAATCAGAACTCTGTAAATATCAGATTTTGCTGTTTTTAATTCCAATGCATTATAGCAATCAAGAGACAAGGTTGGATTTAAGCTCTTATTATAAAGTTCTTTATAAGAGAGAGCGTATAATCGCTCTTTTAACGCTAAAATATTCTGGCCGGTTGATTGAATTTTTTTAACCATGACAGAAGAATTAGTATATATTTTTTGATTTGCCAAATCAGCTATCGCATTCAATTGTTGTTTTTGCAACATTTTTAGCAACCCGATAATTTGATTGAATGATACATTTTTAGCAAGTTTTTCTTCATACTTTTTTTCTTCAGGGAAACTAATTGATCTTATAAAACCTTGATCATATAATAGAGAAACATTATCGTAATGAGTTTTCCTGCCATAGGGGCCAATTAAAAGCTTCTCCTTAAATGCATTGTAATTGTATGTATACAAGGTTTCATATAGATAAAAGTGCGCTTTTATCCTATTAAATGACGGTGGTGCCAAATATGCTTCCAAGTCTATTATTCCATTTTCCATATGTCTCTGATAAACAAATCAATATGTGATAATTCTAAAAGTATTCTTTTCAAAAACAACTTCACCAAACAATATATCCATCTCTTTCAACCCAATCTGTGCAAACGAAGTCTTTGTATTCAACAGCTGAAATTTCTTCTGGGTCTTTGAGTTTAGGAACTCTATCATAATGAGTGGAAGTTATTTCAAATTCATATACTTTCCATAATTTGAATTTCGTGTCAATTACAAATGGCTTCAAGGCTATATTTTGTGCATCAAGTTTGTTTCCAACACTCGGGTAAATAATACATTCGAAATTATAATCAGGATTAGGTTCATTTTCAATTTCGAATACCCTCTTGGAAAAAAGTGCTGAATAGAGATATTCCAGATGATGTGTAACCGGTTTAGCAAATTCATCATTAATAAAATTGAACATCACTCCCATCCAATCAAATAGAAGTGGATCAACCTTGGTTGATAGTCTTTCATAAGCATAATAGGCAGCATGAGCATCATAATTTACTTTATATTTCATGGGATTAGGACAGATGGGATAGCTGATTACTTTAACTTGATCACCAGCTACAGGAATCCACTGGCCTATTGTTACAAATCTGCCAACTTCCGGTTTAGTTTCAAGCAGGACATTATCTATTGAAAAAGATCCATAGAACACATTGAAGTCTGGAGTATTTGCTCTATTAAATTTCTTATTCCTCTGGACAATTTCTAAAGGTGGGTAGCTTAGGTATTTTCCTTCTCTTATACGATCAGGTTTACCAAGTATAGATTCATTGTCTACCAATCTGAACAACCGATATATATATAAATCATTACTTTGCGCAATTAAATAAGTAAAAATATAAAGATAATATTCAAGAAATTCTTGGATCTCTGATTTCCCTAAGGCCTTTAAATCAAAATCCTTTAGTTTTGGAATAACATTTTTGTAGAAATCTATACATTCTTTAAGCTTATTTTTTTCATCATCATTTATCGACTGCTTGGCAAGAAGTTTGTTTGTAATAACTTGTTCATCAGTAGTGCTTAGGTCATTCCATCTTTTTACAAAAGGGATCTCTGGCAAATCCTTATATGTCAATTTATATTGTGGATGCTCCATAATAACATAAACAAAGTGATGAATCTATTCCATCAACGTCTTCACCAAACAATCCCTCAAATCCGTATAGTATTGAATATTGATTTTCGTTATCATGTCATCGGAGAGTTCATTTAACTGCTTCCTTGCATTAAGTGGGATGAGCAGTGTTGTGGCTCCTTTTTCAATGGCAATTTCGGCAATATTTACAGCACCGTAAACCAAATCAAGAGATCCTCCAAGGTTCAGTTGGCCGACTATGGCCATACCCCCCTTGGTATTCTTTTCAAGTATTGAACTGCACATGGTCATCAATACTGCCATTCCCATACCATCTCCACTCTTGGAAGCATCAAATGCTCTCAGTTGTATTGAAAATTCATGAGAACGGGGATCTCGGTCACCCACCAATTCTTTGCCCTTGCTATATAGGTTCTGTTCTGCATATCTGACACTTTCCTGAAACTGTGGTGGTATTGGTCTGTTAAGGATCTTTACCCCTGATCCTGGACCTGAACTGACTTCAATCCGATACAAACCATTTGGTTCCTCACTGCCACCAGCATTAATTGCCCAGATTTGTCCCGGTGGTAATGGATCTTCAGTAATGGTGTTTTCACTATGTATTTCAGGAGTCGTAACAAACGTTTCGACTCCATTTTCTCCAAGCCTATAACTGAAGTGAGTGTTCCGGAACTCCGCAGAACCGATTCTTTTTTGCTGCTCCTTTACTCTTCTTCTATATTCAAGGGATACTTTAATTGCCCATTCTAATAATTCGTCTGGCACTGGTGCCTCAGGATTGGGTTGCATTAATTTGAGCAACCCGTTTAGGGTTTTGTTTGCTCCTGAGATATCCCTGCCGCTTAGAGCACTACCGTAATCAATGCGACCCAGGACAGAGTGAATCCGATTGATGTCTCTTAACCGTGTCCAGCACTCTGCAAGAAAATCACTGACCAATCCGAAATGATTTGTTAAATATGATTTATTAAGTTTTGGGAAATCCCATCCCGGAACATACGCATGGATCCTATCCATAAAGGCTGTATCATCCCTCATTTCTTTCGGTAATGGACCAAAAAGGTGACTTATCCGTTGCTGGTGTTCAACATCCACTTCAAAATTTCCAACCATGACAATCCCGCCATCGGCACGTATCGGTTCCTTTCCCCGGCTGAATTCACCACTTTCCATATACCCCTTCATGATGTTTACTCCATCTTTCTGGTCGAAGGAAATTCCGGATACTTCATCAAAACAGACAACATCATATTTGCATACCAGGCCTCTTTCTCCGCTACCCATATTCACAAACATTTTCGCAACCGTAGCTTTACCGCCAGAGACCAGGTGTGAATACGGAGAAATTTGCTGGTAAAGGTGCGATTTGCCTGTTCCTCTGGGGCCTAATTCAATCAGGTTAAAGTTCCTCTCAACGAAAGGAATCATGCGTACAAAAAGAACATTCTTTGCCTTTTCTGACAACATGGATGGCTCCATCCCAACACTACGAATCAACAAGTCTTTCCATTCTTCAAGCGTATAATTTTCTCGCCCCTTGTATAAAATATCCAGAACATTTCGCTGGGATAACTGGATCGGACGAATGTTGTTGATTCCGAAAGGCCTGCCGTTGCTCTCCTGGGCAATAGCAGCGTCATATTGTAGTTCGACCTCAGCATAGAAACCACCTGTAAGCATCCTGTCATTAGCATTAACCATTTCAGCAGAAATGCGAACCTTTGTCAGCTGCAGGCTTGGCAAAGTAGCCACATAACTGTCGGATGCTGTATCCAGCTTTGCGGTAATGATATCGATCAATTTGATCGAACCCTGCTCTCTGGCTTTTGATTTAAAGTACTCTTCTTCGCCAGGCCTGACTGTACGGTCTTTCAGTTGTCTTGAAACAATCTCAAGGCCTTCTTGTATCTCCTGTTCGTTTGTTGTAGCACAATATCTACCCAGCAAAAATTCAATAACATATGTTGGCACAGGATAGGTCTTTCGGAATTGTTCAAGCAAATCTTTGCGAACTATATAACCTTCAAAGGCTTGTGCTGAGATCTGGTCTAATTTATCTAATTCCATAGCGGTATATTTTATTCACCAACAGTTGTTACTTTTTTATCTCTGATCCTTCCTTTATCATCTAATAATACAATGGTCGCAGATTGAGATTCCGCATCATCGCTTACCATTAAGCTGCCCTTATCTTCTATTACTGCCTTGTTCTTTGAGATCACAATTGACGTGGTTTCATCATTGAATTTGGTACGTATATCAATAGTAAAATCTTTGCCGGAATTTTCTGTTTCAACTGCACATTTGAGGCCTACCCATTTGGAATTTATAATCTTTGGCGCCAGACCAGATTCAATTGTATTTTCAATGATTAATACCGGTAACAAACACTCCTGTACAGATATACCTCCATGAGCATATTCCTCATTAGCTTTGAAAAAAGATATTCCCTGAGCATAAGCAATGAAGACAGATGGATTCCAACGCCATGGAAGTTGTAGAAGTTCTGATTTCACTCCTTCCTTAATCAAAGTACATCTACCCCAACGGGTTTCTGTGAGGCCTTCATGCAATTGAGTCTTTGGTAATCCGCCCGGCAGTAATAACCATCCATGGTCTGTCACTACTTTGATCCTTTTAACTCCTTTTTCAAATGCAGAATCGATGATTTCACGAACATAATCAAATAGTTCTTCGATGCGCTTGACAATACCTGATTGTTCATCATGCCCCTTTTTGTCAATATCACCTATTTCCTGCCAGTATTTCTTTTCAACGTCTATTGTGTCACCACTTTTAATTACGGTGAATTCAAGCGACTCCAATGACTCTTTAAATGATGCACTCTGCAGGTCTTTACCATTGCATAGCTGAGGACGGAATTCAACGAATTTGCTTTCGCCTGATACCTCAGTTGCTAAGGGAGATACATCTGGTTTCGCTGTTGCTGTAACTGTGGGTATTGCTGACCAGGTCGAAGTCAGATTTGTCTTGTACCCAAATTTTATTAGGCATTCTTCAAATTCTTTTGCTAACTCAAACCGTAAAGCGTCAACAAATAAAACATATGATTCAGATTCAGTTACAGCAGTTTTATCTGTGAAAACAGCGGGGTCATTCTGGATCAGTGCCTGGAATTTCTTCGTTATTGATTCCAGCCAGGGAGCATAAAGCAAACGGATAATGGATTTTATTACCAGTTTATCCTTATCGGATTTGACAGAAGCAAAGGCTTTCCGCATGTTTTGATCTGCCAAATACCCTTCGGTTTTATAATAATCTCTTATCTCATCTATTGATAGAGACGGGAATGATTTTGAAGCTATTTCAGCCATTTCAACAAGAAAAGGCAGTGAATTACATAATGGTAAATAACCCAATTCAGACCAGACCCAATCTCTTCTTTTCTGATGCTGCTGATTCAATTCATTCAGCTTAGCCAATATCTTATCAGGTGATGACTTTGCTAACCTCTCAAGAGATTCTCTCAGTTCATTTTCCAATTGTTCATTTACCTGTGGCCAACTTTCTTCCGGAATAGCAAATACTCCTTCACCCAGATCCTCAGGTTTGCCAGAGCGAAGCAGTTCTTCAATTTCAGGATATTTTTTCGGTGCATTGGCATACATTTGCCACACGTACTTCCACTGGTTTCTCTGTGCCCCTAATTTCTCCGCTATAGAAAATATGTTTTTATGATTTGGTGTGAAATCATACTGGGTTTTACAAATATTTATGAAAACATCTTTTTTGCCCTCTGGCATATCCTGTAAAAAAGAATCTCCTGAACACATCCATTTAAGGATATTATGGATAATATCAGGGAATAGCTGGTTGTTTAAGAAATCACAGTCAACAATGGTTTTCCCCTCGAAGATCTCGTTATCACGGAATATTCTGGGTAGTGCTTTTTTCAATGCATTTTTAGTCGCTTCATCTTTCGCTACCTTTAATCCCAATCCCTGAACCGGATTTTCCATAAAAGCAAGGATTGTCCATTCTTTTCCATTTTCCTGAACGAACATGGTGCCTGTGTACTGGTATTCAAGAAGTGGCTGGAACTCAAGCCTTGCATTTTCAACATTTCTTAAATCGTTTTTGGAAACACCAGGCAAGTAGATAATTGGAGAAACATTTTCGCCCCAATTTGCTTCTGGCAGCACCCTGGCGACCATACATTTTATCCAGATTGATGGTCCTTGCTTCTGGTCTGGATTATACTTGCCGTATGAAATTAGCTGAGGTAACTCTTCCTGCATAATCGGTATAACCTCACTCCATTGTTTTTCCGGATCAGGCCACAGGATAACCTCAGGCTTAACCATAATGCTGCTGTTGTGCTGTTCAGCTTGTTTTAAAGCCTTAATAACCTTATCGTATATACTGTATTTCATCGAAAATATGCTTGTTCAGAAAATTATTTATACGTAATCCTATCGTGTTATCCAATTGGTAGTTTTGCTTATCCAGGACTGGTATTTTAAGTATCCCACATTTATGGGTTGGTGCATTCTTTTCCCTTTGTGCGAATTCACCCCCGTAGAAAACAGGTTCATCTGTATAACAGTA
>JAGVVH010000312.1 GCA_019135895.1 Bacteroidota bacterium
GACCATGCTCCTCAACGGTCTTGGCGTACCTCGTTTTTGTCGGCCTATCCGGTGATGGCCTGTCAGACCTCTGTAACAGTGAGTATAATAAAACCTGGTTATACAAGCTTTTTCTCCGAGCGCAGTGAGGGGACCGGCACTGCCGGACGGGCATGAATGTCTGAGGCCTAGCGCGCTATGCGCGCAGGCCGAGTTCGTGCCCGGCCGAACGAAGCGAAGGTGGGCCCGGAAAAAGCGAACCGTGACGAGCGTATGAGGGTTCCGGATGCCGCCCGAAACACAAAGCCCCAAGCGTTAGCTTGGGGCCGGTCCTGATATTTCTCGTCTCAGGTTCGAATTCCAGAAATCTGGTTGCGGGGGCCCGCAATGCTCTTCACAGATGCGCTGAAACCTATCAAAAAGTGCTAAAAATCCCCAATTTTAGGTAAAAAAAGAGGAAAACGCACTTAGGTGCTGGCCTGGAGCCTAAACATCTAAAAATTCCACTCGTGTTTATCGTCAGACAGAGCCTTCATGGTCTCGGCAGAATCCGCAAGCACTTTGAATGGCGAAGATGCCGCAAGTTTGTTAATACTGTCTGCCAGTATTGCCAATTGTTGTACCTCATTCTTTTCAATGGCGACATCCATACGTTTAAAGAGACTTTCAAAATTGATCTTTCTTTCGTCAAATGACTTGGCTAAATACGCAAGCATCAGTTCCTTTTGCGCTTTTATCTTTTCGAGCATAATCTCACGCTTTGCACTAATCTCTTCGCGCAATGTTCCCTGTGCCTCCGTGAACTTGTACACATCCGCTGCGACGTTGAGCAACTCAACAAGATTGGCAACGGCTTGTCCTGGGTTCTTCGCATTAACAGCAATACCCTTTATTCTTGTCCCAACAGATTCCACAAATGCATCCCCATCCTGATAGTTGTTATTTTCCATAATTCACAAACTCCTTGTTCAGAATCCCCTGCGTTGACTTGATAATTTTTACGCTCTCGGAAGATAGTTCGGCATCATTCTCCAAAATCGGAGCCTCAACCAGTTTCCCCATTGCTGCGACCAAGATTCCGGTACTTTGAAAGGTTTTGATGTGATACTCGTCGCGCTTATCAAAATCAGGAATCAGAGGCGCCAAATATACTAAGCTGGCGTGAATTCTTTCTGCTAGTTGATCCATGACTTCTTGCATTTCCAAGGCACGCTGCTCTATTCCCTCCATTTTCACCCAAGCGATCTCCATATTCCCGGCCGCAATAGAACAATTTTTATTATCTTCAACCGCTTTTGTCAACTTGTTGGAGTAATGAGCTGAAGCTAAGCATCCTGCGGCCAGTATCGCAACTGCACCGGTTGCCGCTGTTGTAATCGTCGCGAGAGTGGCAGTCCCTGCCGCGACACCACCTCCGCCGGCGGCAATGCTCCCACCTCCAAGCCAAGCCAATGTCGCATTTGTCGCCGTAACACCGTGCAAGCTGGCAATTGCCGTCCCGGTTGATGCGCTTGCCCAAGAAGCTACCGCCCCGGTAACCAGCTCAGGAGTAACTGACGCGGCAGCAGCCCCTAACGCCCCAACCATTACAGCCGACTGTGCCGCGGTAGCCGCTGGCATATCAACGGCACCCATGCGTTTTTTTATACGCTCGAGCTCGACACCGATTTCGTTTAGAAATTCATATTCTTTAGCGATGTTTTTTTGTCCGATATCACTAAGGTAACCCAAAAACAATCCAATCGTTTCCTTTAATTGCTTTTTTTTGGATTTCCCGAGGCATTGAAGTCTTTGGCTAAGGATTTCTCTCCTCAAGTTGGTTATCTCGCGCGCGACACCATACATCCTTTTTGTGATACTGGAAAGCTCCTTTGCGCTCCCCCTATCCTGAAAAGCTTTCACTCCTGTTATAAACTTAATCCCCTTCCATAACGACCGCATAATCCCACGTTTTTTACGCTCGGACGAATGTTCCCTTAATATGCCAGTTGCCTCACTTTTCAACTTGCTATAACGCGCATATGCACGATCCACCCGCTCCTGCAAAACCTCAAGTGTTTCAATTTTAGTGAGGCTAAACATGTTTAATCACCCCATCTTGATATGCGAATGTTTGCCTGACCGCTCCATTCTTCTCGAATACCGTATATTGTCCGTTAAGATGCCCATGATTGTAATAGGCGGTGATATATACTTCTCCGCCAGGATAATATGTCGTTGAAACACCTTGCTTCTTTCCATCAACCCACGTCACAGATTTGTTTAGTGTTCCATTCCGATAATAAGCCTTTTCACACCCATTTCTCTGACCGTTTTTAATTCGGTATTTTTTTCTGACCTCCCCAGTAGAGTAATACTCTTTTTTGTATGGGAAAATCGCTCTGATAGCATAAAACATGAACAGTATCGCCACAACGACTGTTAATATAATTTTCCAATTCAAAAGGATGTAATCCATACCGGTAGTACCCTCCGCAATCTTCTTATATTAATCAGTGTCTCCTAGCCAAATGCGATGGAGTCTGTCTGCGCAAATATTTGCCCATGAATCCGCTCAGGATCAAACCCGCCGTTTGCCCAAGCGGAAGGGTGATTCGCGTGGTAGAAAATTTTGCCGTTATAAATTCCACAATCATGCTTTTTCAGAGATTTCAGTTCAGGCGCATCCCGAAAAATACCAACATTCTTATCTGTAAGACATTCCCAGCAGAGCGATGACCCGACCACCACTATTTCTGGTTTAATTTCATCCATTTGCCGCTGGAGGAGCTCTCTGTTGGCTATAAACTCATTTTTTATATCCTTAGCGCTGGATATAATTGAAACACCGGAATGTTTTTTCAGTTCCATTACGGCACATCTCGATAAAGCGGCAAATCGTTTTTCTATAGAGAAATCAAGTCCGGCAAATTCCTCCGGAGTAAGCGTTTTATTTCGCGAGAATGCTTCATGAAGTGCGATGGCGAGGTCTGCGATTTTGGAATAGGTTTTATTCCTATGTTTAAGCCAGAAGAGAATTTCATCGCTCATATGAAAGATAGGGCATTCCGAATAGCCGACAGTTTCCTTTAGAACAAACAAAATCTTATGTTTTGCAGTATTCCATTTTTCCTCATTGAATATGCCATCAATGACATAATTTCCCTTTCCCCTCGCCTCACAGAAGTTTTTGTAGTAATCCAGATCCATATTCCCCTCGGCACCTCAATTCCTAGCCGACCGTTTAACGGCATTTAGCAACTCCGGCGCGATGATGGGGTTGCCAGCCGGGACTTCTTGGGACATGATGGCACAATAGACAATCCAGTCCGGCATAGCTTTGACATGGTCGCCTAGATTCTTGAGGCAGTTATAACGATTTAAATAGGCTTCGGCAGATAGCGGAGAGAGTTTAACCGCGACATTAAGGTCGGAGAGTTCGCTCTCATAATCCTCCAAGCCGGCATGGATTATGCTCCTTACCAAGAATGATTGAGAATCCTTTGGGTCCAGGCGGATAGCTTCGGTTAAATCGCTTAAGGCGGATTTGCTTGCGCAAGCATCACACCCGAAGTCTAGCGCGCTCTCCGCCCGATAAGCATAGTATTTCGCACGTGGGTTGAGGCTTATTGCACTATCAAGATCCAGAAGAGCCTTATCGTGCTTTCCCATTGCATCGTAAACGGTCGCACGCTCGAAAAACGCTTCCGCATTATCCTGCTCTAAACCAATTATCACGGTCAGGAGACTTAAGGCATTATCCCAGTCCTTAAGGCGAACATAGGCCATCGCCTGATTGTAACAGTAATCAGAATTATTAGGGGCTATTTTCAGGGCTAAGCCATAAACCGCTATTGCCTTCTGGTACTCTCTCATTTCAAAATAAATAGAGCCAAGGCCAGAGTACGCCTCTGAATAGTCCGGCGCCAACTGAACTGCGCGCTTGATGTCGACAAGGGCAAAGTTCAACAACTCCGACCGAATCTGCTTTGCTCGCCCGCTATTTCCACCGCAAGCCAAGGCTTTCCGATAGTAGGCCTCCGCCCTAGAACATAAGGCACGGGCGGAATTTGCATCGCTCACAATCGCCTCCGTCAGATATTTGATAGCCGGCTCAAATACCTCCTCCATCAGGTATGCTTCCCCTTTCTGTATAAGCATGGCCGTGCTAGTCATAAGCGCGCTCCACAGCGATTTCCGGATCCAGTTTTAAAGCTTTCCCTGAATCGACCTTGGCTAGGGGATACTGCCCCATGTCTTGGTAAATGGCACCGCGGTTGTAGTAGGCGAAGGCACATTTAGGGTCCACCCCTATGGCCGCGGTATAATCCGACAGGGCAGCCGTGTAGTTCTCCAGGTCCGTGTATACCTGTGCCCTATTGCAGTAAAGCTCGGCAGAGGGCGGCTCAAGCTTGATGGCCCGATTAAAGTCCTCCAAGGCCCCTTCCAGGTCTCCCAGCCCGAAATTGGCCATACCACGGCCGCAATAGAATAAACCGCGCTCGGGATCGAGTTGGATGGCCTTATTAAAGTCGTTAAGAGCCTGGGGCGGCTTGCCGGCGTGCAAGTAGGCCAGACCACGGTTATACATGTATAGCGTATTATTGGGACTTAGGCGCAAGGCAAGGGCAAAGAACCGCACCGCATCTTTTGCCCCATCCTTCAGCCCGGTCAGGAGTAAGCCGAAGTTGTTGTAAACGCCGCTTTCGCTTGGGCTTAGTTTCATAGCCTTTACAAAATCGGAATGGGCCTTCAGCAACTCCCCTTTCTCCTGAAAAAGCATGGCCCGGTTGTTGTAGGCAAAGCCGCTTTTGGGCTCCAGTAGGATAATCTTGTTGTACTGCTCTATAGCTTTATCACGCAGTTCCATGGCCTGATAGGCTTGTCCAAGACTCCCAAGGATATCGGAAGATTCCGGCTCATTTTTTTGCGCTTGCTGAAAGTCCTTAAGTGCCTTTTCAACATCCCCCATCTCGAAAAACACCCAGCCGCGGTTAAGATATGCTGCCGAAGCTTTGGGGTTCAGTTTTATAGCTCTATTTAAATCTTTCAGTGCAGACTTTGGATTGCCATTCTCGGCATAAGCTTGTCCGCGGTTGCTGTATGTGGCAGAAGCCTTCGGGTCAAGCTTAAGAGCTTCGGCGTAATCTGCGAAAGCCTTATCATAATCCCCCATTTCAGCATAGGCATCACCCCGGTTACTATAAAGGCATGCCTCTGTCGGCTTCAAGCGAATCGCATGGGTAAAATCAGCCAGCGCTTTCTCCGGTTGACCGGAATCCAGATAGGCGCAACCACGAGCGCTGTATAGAGCATAATCGGAGCTGTTCAGTTTAATGGCCTTGCCATAGTTTCGGATGGCTTTTTTAAACACCTTCTGGTCCATATGCCGTTCAGCCCTATAACGACAGAATACCCCAAGGACATAGTTCTTCAGTCCGAACAGAACGTTTTTCTTCTTCATATCGATGCACCTTGCCACTTTGAAGAAACCGCCCTGATAAGTTGCAGGAATCTCGTCTTAGGCCCAGCATTGAACTCGGGCCAATACATCTTTAGGGCGCGAGTGGTTCCCCGCATGCGGTCAGTAAGTGGAAAAAGATCGAGATACTCCCCCGGGATATACTCCGTCCGCATCTCGATATACACCTTCTCCCATCCGAGAAGATACGCCCATATAACCCAGTTGTTCGTTCTTTTACTGGGAGCCATAAGAAGCGGGCAGAAATTATCTTTTGAGCCCCAGCGCATATCCCATGTTTTCCCGGGTTTATCGTTCAGGGCAGCCATAAGTTCAGCCCAGAATGATTTGAAATTTTTAGCCGAATCCGGATGCTCCGTGGCCATGTCGGAGATGAATTTCTCAAGGGCGGATCTTGCTTCCTCTGGGGAATGTTCGGCCTTTTGTGATATGGGAGCCCCTGTTTGCACGTCGGGATCAATCCGGATCTTCCCGGCATGTTCAGCAACCTTATCTTGTGGAGCAGGGTCAAGAAAAGCAGAATCGAAGGTCATCTCATCACCGTTCAATGCCCGCAGCGTGACGAACCGACCAATCCTTGTGGCATACCCGTAAAATCCGGTCTTGGGATTTATTAAGATATCGCCTTTTTTGATCCGCTCAATGTCCATAACCACCTCAGCATCAATCCCTGGAATACTCCCAGCTCACCCCGTAGTCGGAAAAAGGGATATCCTCGAAGTCCTTTGATTTTATATGCCGCTTGGCTATCCCAGTAATTTTGCAACGGACCAACTCGCCGTCTTCTGAGGTAATAACCACGAAATCGCCCTTCTTAGGCTCACGCCAAGGATTCTTAAGCGTAACACGCCACATCCCCTCTATGGAGCCCACCCCAAAATTCATTGTCCAGTACCCCTCCAGAATGGTGCTTTTGGGAAATCTGTGTAAGGTTGCATCTCCTTCGACATTCTCTCCTTTTGCTTTGAGCACATAATGTCCAGGAACTTCCTCTGTCCCCTCCCAGATAACATGTTCCCTGTTGAAATAGGATAAGACCAACTTCTTCCCCTCAATTCGGATATCGCAAGTGTAAGCCTTTTTGGGGCCGTCAGACAGGTAATCTATTACAGGGCAGTTTTTGTATATCTCCATGACGTCACTCATAAATGTCTCCCGGCAATTACAAATCAATCCTGAAGTCTATCCTTCACTGATAGCCTACTTGCCCACCGCGACACCGTTATGTCGCGATGTTTAGGGAAGAATTACTGGTGATTGTGCCCGTAGATTCTCTCTCCAAGGGCATCTTTAAACCCGACAATCTCAAGGCCGAGGTTGAGCGCCTCTAAACGTTTCCACCGATTTTCCAAGCGCCACAATACTTCCTCATCCACAGAGCCTGGCTGCACCATATGAAAGACTGCCGGGCGATGTGGTCGCTGGATGGAATGCGATTTTGTAAGTGAGGAAGAATCAATTCTCCATAGACGGCCAAAACGCTGTATCATGCGCAAAGGAGACCAATCCAGGTCAAAATGTACCATTACCTCACACCGGTCATGCAGGTTAATTGATTCCGAAAGCCTATCGGACGTAATCAGCACATATCCGGACGGACAGTTATCCCCTTTCTTGCAATTTTCACGAGGCAGGCCAAAATACTCGATTAACTTGCCTTCCCCCGAACTCCCCATATCGCTAGGATACCCTTCAGTGCCTAGAACCACACGATTTGCGCCATATTTGCCGTAAAGCCATGTATTGTTCTTGCCGCAACCACACCTGATTCCATCTTTAACAAAACGGGATTCAAGTTCAGCAGCCAGCGCGGCAACAGACCCACGGTGTGCACAATACACAAGAACGCGCCATTTTTGTTGTGTCTTCCGTTCTCTCCACACATCCCTCAAAAAAGCGTACAGAGCATTTACTTTCCCATCAAGCAATCGCTGTTGCACATCTCGTTTTCGATATAGTGTCTGCAATGCGGCAATTGTTTCATCCGCATATGGAATACTTGGCTGATAATGGGCATGCCCCTTTCTGCGCATATATTTCGGAAGCGGGATGAAACCGGCACTCGCCGTTCCGGGTTTTGAAACCACTCCTGCAAGCGCCATGCGTTCCGCACAGTAATATTGATCCAAAACACTAGAGGTTACCGCATGAAAAGCCATGAGACCCTTTACCGATTTATGGCATTCATTCGGAGACGTCCTGACTTTTTTAGGGATATACGGAGGTTTACCTTGAGGCCCTAGCAAGGCCAGAATTTCTGGGCCCGGAACAGGCGACAATACAGCCATAACTTTTCTTAATTTTTCCGCGAAGTCTTCCAGAGACAAATCCGTCTCATCAGCAAGCAGGTCCAGCAATTGCTCTTTCTTTGTTTCACCGATGTACGACAAGGAAACCATTGTCCGATAGAGGTTTAGATAGCTTGCACGTATAAATTGATTCTCTTCTTCTTCCTGTTGCTCTAATGTCTCCATCTTGCTCCGATCTTCTCCATATATCCTGGTAGGGTTTATCGGAGTTGCAGAAAGAAGAATATACTGCCGCCTTTTTGATTTTGACGGTGGTATTCCGGATTTCCTATGCCCAGCTGCATCTGCCTGATTCTGTAAATACGTCGAAAATCGATGGACCTCATCAATAATCACAACCGCACCTAGTGGAGGCCTGGAATTGGTTATATCTCTTAGTCCCCAGCATTCCGCATAGGCAAGCTTCGGTTTTTTCCCCTTGCACACCCCAGCGAGCCCGCCACAACGGCAGGCATCTCTAACCCAAGGATTTTTTGAAAAATCGAATCCTGTCCCCGACTCCCCACGCAAAGCAGATTCAAATGAAGCACTATCAGACCTTTTAGGGGTAACAAGAATTACCGGGCGTGGTTTTCTGGAGTGACGCAGGAGCTCAGCTACGACTTTCAACGTAATCAGCGTTTTACCCTGCCCCGTCGGGAGTTGCAAAAGAGCAACCCCATTCCGTTTAACCTGACGGAGAACCTGCCCGGCATAAACCGGCTGTTTCTCCTGTAGTCTTATTTTTTTCTGTTTAACAGGCATTTAAGTGTAAAGGCTATGTTCTCAAGTTTTCGTACATGGTGGGAATCGCCTTCGGCTTCCTGCTCGCAAAGCTTCTCTTCAATAGCTTCGAGCGCACGCCGCAATTCTGTCTCATTGTGCAGCAAGCCAGAGTGCTTTCCCCGAATAATCGCCGCCCAAGGGAATAGAACCCGTGGGTCATTTCCATAAATTGAGATAAACTCACTATCGGAACCAGTCTCACCTGATGTCTCTCTTCCCATACCGCGATTCGAGTATTGAGTTAGTAATAGCTCAAGAAGGCCTGCCCGCTCGCTAACACCGCGCATTAATCCTTCCAAAGGCGGGACCGAAATTGGCGTAGTGCTACAGCCGCACAAATCAATCTGTAAATCAGCCGACCAGACAACTCCGCTGAATTTCCTGCTGCGCCCACCAGCCCTGTGTCTCCAAACATTTGTTTTGCGGTCAGAAGCATGCAACTCTGCCCGAACAATCTTTTTCCCCCCGTAATGACTTGGGAAATACAAAGTATTTTTATTTGCACGCAGTGCGCCGACAAATTCCGCAAGGGCCTTGTCTTCCTCCGTTCTGAAAGGGGGCCTCTCAGTTTCCCCTGCCCCTGGCTCAACCTTTTCCCAAGCCCCACTAAACCGCTCGGTTGCCCAGGACTCCATTGAACTGCACGGTTTACCGGACCGTCCCAAAAGTGTCAGGAGTGCGTCCTGTAAATTTCGGACAGCCTTTTCTCCTCCTGCCCTAAAGACAATTCCGGATTCAACATTATCTCCTGAGTATGCGGCACGAGTGAAGTTCGCCGAGCCCACATAAAGAACTGCTCCTGAATCCTTACCTTTCCCCCATTCTGCGTACAGAGCCTTCCCATGGAGTTCTGCCTGCCCGTCTTTAGGAATCATATTATGCACCTGCCATTTGCGTCCGCCGGGGATTCGCGAAACAGCATAGGCGCCGACATTTAAGAAGAACACACAAGTCCCGGTTTCATTCATCTGGGGAAGAAGTTCTTTCAAAATGGTCTTGCTTGGTGGTTGCGGCGTGGCAATAATAAGACTCTGAACGGTATGGCGCCCGATAGCAACTTGCAGAGCCTCCAAAGGGGCACCGTACAGTTTAGGAGATGATTCATTTAAATCCCATAGATAAGTCGCGGGGGTATTCCTGTTCAGGAGTTTCCGCATCCCAGAGCCAATCTGCTTTGGCATCCAGCACCAGAAATTAAGATTCTGCCGGGCTTCACGTATTGAGAGATTTGCCGACCCCAGTAGGACACCTCGCTTAATAAACCAGGCTTTGGAATGAAACACATCCCCTTTTTTGTATTTAGGGACCAAGTGAAAAGCTCTCCCCGCGATTTCATGCCACTCTTCAGGGGATAACTCTGATGGGCGATATCCTGCCGCATCAACATGGAAGGAGATCTTTCTGGATTTTGCCCCCTTCAGGAGTCCCAATGCAAACCCCAAATCGAGACCGAAAGTATGCACCTCTTCGAGGCCTTTCAGCGCGCTGCCTAAACCACGGAATTTACTCAAAGCGGAAGAATTAAGACTTTTCATTGAAGCCCTTAAGCGCAGCACCATTCAACTGATTTAGAATATTCCAGAACCGTGGGAGACGGAATCCGTTACGTATTCTACCGTTAAATTCTTTCTTCCGGCGGTATTCGCTTCTAAGCGGAGGTTCTCCAGTCCGCTCGGCATCCCGCAGATTCGCAAGCACCCCTTCCATTTGAGGTTTCATGGCGGGGGCCATATGGAATAGCGCTTCAAGATATTTCTGCGCGTTACGGGATGATTTTATGATGCTCTTGGCATCTTCACGCTTTATGGTCAACTGATCCGAACCATCCACGGAAACCCCGTATAAGGCGCGGATAAGCCAATACCCGGAGTATATACGCAAAAGGTCTTCGCTCTGTATTCTAAAAACCGGAGGGGCTCCATCCTGATCCTGGACCACTACGTGATGTGAGTTGAGACGCAGAACCGGAGACTGTCGCAACCACGCCTTACGGAATGCCCTTGCGATATTTCGGTAGTTCCCTGAATCCTGCCGCCCGCTTTGTACAAGCGCGTCAATTCTGTGCAATATCCTTGGGTTGAGAACCTGCTTTAATTCACTTTCCTCAAGCAGTTCATACATGTTTTGTGTGCGACTATTATCCTCCGCCCTCTGCGCAATAGCTTTTGCCGACCCATCAACAATTATCCTGGTGGCCACTCCGGTGTTATTGCGGTTAAGCTTATCGCGCAAAAACTCCAGATAGCGCCTCAAAGGGGCACGTCCCGGAGTCCTCCGGGCGACGGAGAATAGCCCAAAATATATCCAATGAGAGCCAGGGGTGGCACATAAGGGGAATACCCGACTCGCCGCCCTATTCGCATCAAGCGCATCAAGAGCGTCCTGAATGCTGAGATCTGCGGCACTCTGCCGCCCAAGTATTTCAGTGAATCTCCCGGGGGTGCGTCCAACGTATATAGAATGCCCCCCCAATCTGACAACTGGGCGAGGAACTGATATGGATACCCTTAAGTGGTTGTTTTTGTTAGGGAATAACCTCTGGATTATTGTTTTGGATCCCATGACACGAAAGTATGAATTTGTTTTTCCCCTAAAGTGTTTATCCTAACTTAAATATATCTTTATCGCACTAATGACGCAAGGCAGGGATTTTGGCAAGAAACCTTGCTTTCGCAGTATGCGACATGACCCTGTCGCGTTAGGCGAGTAGAGTATCAGGAAGGAGAACTTAACCATGACGCTATTCAGCGGTTTATTGAGGGTAATCGAAGAAAAAGGGTTAAGAAAGAAATATTCCAGCGCTATAGAGGGGCGTCTTCTTGCCTTTTGGCTCGATGGGTGGCCTGCTACTCCACCACTGAAGGAACTTCCCATGCTCTTCAAAGCAGCCGATAGTGAGACCTATATCTTCACCGATGAATTCACTCCATGGACTTACAAAACTCTCCTCGGGCGGATTGCCAACTGGATAGATTTACTTTCGAAGAAGAAGCTTCGTAATTTTCAACTTCATATTACCACCAGTATTGATGACTGGGTTCCGGATAATGCAAAGCGTCCAGTAAGAGAAGCTGAAAGAATCCAGGGCATGGTATTAGAGCAACTGACGACACTTAAAATTTTCCTGGGAGAACTCTGCGGGGAAGAAATTTCCAGCAAAGTATTTCTGAACGTAGACGGAGTCTATCCGGAAGAGGAAAGGAAAAGTATATGCAGGCTATTGATATCAAATCTTTGATAGACGGGCTCACCCCGATTTCTCCGGATCGAAGGTATTCCATCGCATGGGCCTCCAGCGGGGTAATTGGAGTGCGAAAACTTAAGGATAATGAACAAGTCCTTGTGCTCCACGAAAAGCATGGGGCAATCCTGAAGGCAGGTTTTTCTCAGGATATGCAGCAACTAATAGCCATTAACGAAGATAATTCTATCTCGATATGGTTCATAAAGCCGGGATTAACAGATTCCCGCAAGCCCGTCCCCGGCGACATAGTGGAATTTATCGGTATCAGCAGCGTAGTCCCATATCTGAATATAATGCCAACGCCCAACGGAGCAATTTATCACTATTCGCTGCACGACGCTAGCGAGGCCATATATGAATGGTATGACTGGGGAGACTACAATTATGGACGTACCAGGAGCAGGCTACAGGAGATTGAAAACGTCTTAAAAAAGAGTCTGGGATAACGGCCATTACAGATGACACTTGCGACCAAGAACCCCAAAAGATACCATGTAGATTACGATTTGCAGAAAGGACGATATGCCGTCAAAAAAACAACAGACTGGCGGAAAAGAGTTTAAGGTCATTAAGGTCGGGAACTCCGAAAACAGGAGCGATGGAGACCGGCAGCATTACCGGATCGGGAAGATCCTGAACCGGTTGGAAGAGGGTCCAGTCCACCTACGTACCCTCGCCACAGAATTCGGCGTGGTAAAGCGCTCCATTGAGCGCGACATCGACCGGATTGAGCTCTACGGCTACAACATCATCACCCCCAAAAAAGGCTGGCGGCAGTTCGCCCCCGGGGTCAGCCTTAAAAAGGGCAAGTTAGATATACAGCAGCAGTCCGCGCTGATCATCCTTAACGAAGTATCCAAGAATCTTGGCAGTTCCATGCAACAATCATTCGGAACTTTGTTCAAGCACCTTATGGAAGCCGACCCTGCGGATTCCGTAATTGTGCCGGTAATGCCCAAGATCATCAACACAAAAGAGATTCCCTTCATAGACCAGATAGAAGCTGCAATAAGCGACAATCGCAAACTAAAAATACAGTACAACTACGAGGCAAAAGGCGAGATTGTCCCCCGCACCATCTGCCCGGTCAAGATTCTAATCTCCGAAGGCAATGCCTACGTGCTGACTATATCCGAGAGATTCCACGGCAGCCCTATTACGTATCGCATCGACAGAATAAAAACCCTTGAAGATACCCCGGAAAAGTTTTCCCCGCCTGACAATCTGAACGAATTGTTGGAGAAGGCCCGGAGCATCTGGGGAATAATGCCTGAGAAGGAACGCACAACTCTCATTCGCCTTAGAGTAACTGAATGGGCGAGGGAATACTTTAGGTATCAGGAAATCATTGGCGGGCAGAAGATAATACCTCAGGACGATGGTTCCTATATTTATGAGGCCAAGATAGGGCGCCTGATGGAGATAGTACCCCACATTCTGCGGTGGATGCCATATGTGAAGGTTCTGGAACCCAAAGAGCTGAAAGAAACCGTCAAATATCGCATAAACGAGTACCTGAAGAAGTAACCTCCGCCAAACAGTCCGAGACCAAAGCACCGCGACATTACCCTGTCGCGGTGTTTGCTTATACTATCTAAAACGAGGAGGCTGTATGAGCAATAGCGCATTTTTCCACAGTCAGATAAAGCAGTTTCACACGGAGTTTCCCCAGGATGATGGATGGCAGATCTTCAAAAATGAAAAAAACTTTCTCTTTCTGGTTCCAGAATTAATAGAAGCATACCCGCAGATATATAAATCGGGAGAAATCTCTCGGAATATCTCCCATGAATCCCTGTATTCCGAGACCAATGGCATGCATGAGTTTTCCATGCGCAAGTCCAAGTGGGTAGGGACCTATCACCTTATCTGGGACAATGAGCCAATCGTAATACGGTCCCTCTACTTCGAATTCCACCGGCAGATGCCGTACTTCCTCATTGCCTCCAAGAATTTTGACGCAATTTCAGCGTTCTATGAGGCTATAGTGAAGGTTGAGTTGGAGATCGGCAAGAAGCGCGGCTATTCCGTTGTACAATCCCTGGACTCGGAAGACATTTCCCTTTCCGGAATGTCCTGGGATAACCTGATATTGCCGGCCGGCATGGCTGAGGATATCCGTACTGGCGTAGAGACGTTCTTCAAGGCTGAAGATGTATATAAGCGCTTCAGCATCCCCTACAAACGAGGATTTGTCTTCACTGGGCCGGCAGGCTGCGGAAAGACGATGACGGCAAAAACTATCCTCGGGACCATGCGCTACCCGTCGTTCCTTATCACGCATACCCCCAACAAGAGCGAGACCGCATTTAATATTAAGTGGGCATTTGAGTCTGCCTCCAGACATGCCCCGGCCATTCTGCTTATGGAAGAGCTGGAGAAGTTCTCGGACGCCGACTCCATTTCCATGGTGCTAAACCTGATGGACGGGCTTAGCTCGATGAAAGGCGTCCTCGCTATAGCCACCACGAACTATCCGGAGAAGATAGACCCAGCCTTGCTGTTACGCCCCAGCCGCTTTGACCGGGTCTGGAATTTCTCGCTGCCGGACTACGGATGCAGGCTGCAAATGCTGCAGAAGAAGGCCAATGGGCATGTTAACACCGATATCCTGGAGAAAGTCGCAAAGCTATCCGCGGGATTCTCTATGGCCTACGTGCAGGAGATATTCGCCTCAGCCATATCAATTGCACTTCGGGAAGGGCGGGAGGTTGAGGATACTGATCTGCTAAAGAGCGTTGAACTGCTAAAAAATCAGATCAAGAGCGCCCCGAAGAGTACCCCCGCGCTTGGGGATGCAAGTTCCAAAATGGGGTTCGTGCCCATGGATGAGAGCTGTGTATGACCATATTATTGATATGCGCCGGGCTATGGTTCCTCGCCAGGCTTTTCTCACCAGTGGATGAAGCAGACCGCAATAGAGAGGTTCTGTTAGGGGTATTCATATCGGAATACCATAAACGCAGCGGCATCTGGGTAACGCGCGAGCAAGCCATAAGCCTTATTCAACTTGCATATGCTACGATAGGGAATGGCGGGATGCAAAAGCAGGAATTCGAAACCCAGCAAACCCGAGCCAAAAATCTTGCACTACAGGTTTGCGTGGAAGCCGAGCGTGCTGTATTGAGAAAGAGCTTATACGTTCAGGGGGAGCAGGAGCCCATATGAATGCCATCCAAGATACTTTTGCGGCGAGTATTAAAAAGCTCCGTGACCACTCCCCTTTTTACTCAGAAAATGATATCCGATTTTGGCTACTTCATGATTTCATTAATGCCTGTGGGCCATTAAAGGGCCTCCGCCTGGCCACAGAATATCCTGTTCCCAGATCAAAAGGGCACTACGACATTGTAATACTCACTCCGGAAGAAAAGCTCTTCCTGGTTGCGGAGGTTAAATATTACTATCAAAGCTTTAACATCAAATCATTTCGCGCAGATCTGGACCGTTTAAAGGCCAGCAACGCAGAGCACAAGTACTTTATCTGTGGAATTCTGGATGATAAGCATGACGCCGCTGTTAAAAAAATGGCCGCTTTTGAAGACAAGACAGTGAAAACCTTCAAATTCTCTGCCCCACGGTGGAGCCCCACCTCTATAACCCAATCAACCGCGACATAGCCCTGTCGCGTTGACCCGCCATAATATCCTTGAGGAAAGATTATGGCGATCAACAAAAAGAACACAAAGGGGATTTCCCCCTATCCGATGCGCTACCGTCTGCACGGCGGCGCGGACGAAATAGGCGGAAATTTCATTGAGATTGAATACGCCGGCAAGCGGATATTCCTGGACATGGGAATGCCCCTAAGTCTGCCAGAGGAAGGCCCGTTTTCATCGCATGAGATAGAATGCCGCAGCACAGATGAAATCGTTCAAGCCGGTTATCTATCGGATTTGCCCGGCCTATATTCAGGAAGTGATGACACGATTCTTGGCATCATCATCTCCCACCCGCATAAAGACCATTTCGGCTTTATCAAACGCGCCAGCCCCAGATTCCCCATTTATATGGGTGAAAAAACACGGAAGATAATCGAGGCTACGGCAGATTTCATACGAGACTACCCGACATTCCGGGGAAATGTGGTCCGCCCGCTGGTGGACCGCCAGTCATTCGAGATCGGACCATTCCAGATCACCCCATATGCTTCGGACCATTCCGCGTTTGACTCCTATTCATTTCTAATCACCGCTGGTGGCAAAACGCTGTTCTACTCCGGTGACCTCAGAGCGCATGGCCGCAAGGGGGCATACTTTGAAAGATTAATCGCTGACCTCCCACGAGGAATAGACCACTTTCTGCTGGAAGGCACTATGATGAGTCGCCCGAAAGAGGAAATGCTCAGGGAAGTAGATCTCGCTAGCGACTTCACACGCCTTCTGACTAAAAAGCGCGGCCTCGTGTTGGTTAACACTTCGGCGCACAATATAGACCGCATGGAAACCATATACTACAGCGCCCTGAATGCCGGCAGAACCCTTGTAATGGATAACTATTCGGCATATCTATATAGAGCGGTAAACCATCCATTCCTTCCCGGGAACGACAATCGCGTGAGGGTGTTTTTCCCTCTTAAACAGAGCATAAACATAAAGAAAGAGGCCAGTTTCACAAGTAAGTTACTCCCTTTTAAAGATGCCAGGATATTCGCAGAGGAAATAGCTGCGAACCCGGGCAAATACGTCATGTTGTTTAGGGATTCGATGCTGTGCGACTTCGGCGACGGGAACAGGAGGCTCATGCCACTAAAGAGCCTTCGTGGAGCAACACATATCTATTCTATGTGGAACGGGTACTGGGAGAGAATGGACCGGGTGAAAAGCTTCCTAAAGACACACAGGATTCCGAATTACGCCATCCACTGCTCCGGGCACGCCTACAAACAGGACCTGAAACGCCTTCTCACCGCGACACAGCCAAAATACGCTGTACCGATACACACCGAGAAGGATCGCCGGAAGGATTTCAAGCGAATCTACCCCAGCATCCTGCCAGTCAAAAAAGGCGAGTGGCAAGATGTTTTCTAATCTTTTCTGTTTAACTCCAGCGATTTTGCTTAATTATGGCCTTCGTGTCGCTGAGGTTACCCATGCGCATTAGTCTGCCAAGGGACATCCAACCTATGCGAATATCTTGTGGCAGACGCCTCTCAAGATGCAAATCCTGAATCGAACAATTTCTTTTCTGAGAGTCCCCAATCACTAAGAAGTAGGAATCTCTAGTTTCTTCTTTCATTTTTTGAAATAGCCGACGAAGTCTAGCAGGCCCACGAAAGCGACCTCCGGTTTCCCCGGTGAATGTTGAAACTATTCTGCTTATCTTACTGTTCTTTATGTCACACGACAGCTCAATAAATTTATTCATCTGCCGTGAAAAGCAATCCGGCAAACCAGCATCCATCCGTGCCAACTCGACTTCGATATATATCACCTTTTTAGGCAGCAAGATAATTACGTCTGGTTCCCCATACCCTTCTCGCTTGCCAAAACATGGAAAAAGATGAATTTCGGATTTTTCATAATCCGATTGCTTAAGTCGAAGAAAACTTTTTGAAGTCTCAGCATCAGACCATTTCGCATCTTTTATAAGACGATCAAGAATACGCCAATTTCTGGAACATTCGGTAAACAAACTAAATGTAACTGAATTTTCGCCATGACCATGCAGTTTAGGCATTGCTATCCCCTTTTCTTCTTATAAGTGTTTTCGGCGTTTAAAAATACAGGGTCAAGATATTTCTGACTAAGAGCCGACCAAGTGATTTGTCCATTAAAGGCCTTGGAAACTGAATAAGGACCATTCAGCTGAGAATACTTTTTGTAGTTGTCGAAATATTGCTTTGAGGCCAAAGCAAGGAGCACAACCTGGAATTCATCCCCCTTGCTTAGGATACGTCTGATATCCGCCCTATCCTTCACGAAATCTTTTATCTGTGTTTCTTCGAAAGGCTGATCCGATTTGGCCTCAATAATCACGATTGCCTTTTCAGAGAACAGACATAAGTCGAACGTGCGCTTTTGAGAGTAGCCAGAATTCCGGATAGATGCCTGTTTAAAGCTGTAATAGTAGTCACGATAAAAACAGACCTCGTAGCCGACCTCCCAGTCCACATTTTCATCCAGCTTTAAATCCGGATTCTGCGCGTTAATAAACCGAACGAACGATTTGACATCCTTACGGACGGAAAAATAAAGGTGAGCACAAAATAGACGCTCCTCCCTTGAAATATCAGCCCAGGTTTTGCCATTGAAATAAGTATACCCCATGGGGATATTCTCCTTAACTAAAAGACTTGTGGCAAGTTAAATATCTTTTTCGTCCATTACTTGAGCTATGCTGTGGTGGTCGTTCTCGAACTGCATGGTCTTGATAATCTCCTCATACTTAGGGAACTGCTCTCTCTTCCCAAGTTCATAAATCTTCCCCTCACGGTAGAATCTTGCCAGGGAATCCCATGCGGCACGTCTCACATCCGCTACGGGGTCCTCAACCAGACTGCGAAGCAGTGTAACCGCCTCCCCTGTAAAACAATTTCCGATGGTTATCGCCGCTGCTTCGCGGATTCCGGCATCCGGAGATTTTAACTTTGGGAAGACCATCCAGGAAGCGTCCTCCCCCATCCGCATCAGTGCACTAGCGAAGTCGAGTTGCAAAACATCGCTATCTTCTTCCAGCATTGCGTGTCTTATGGAATCGCGTATCGAAGCATGCGGTTCCATGCCGGCAAGGGCATTAGCGGCGGCGGCACGCAGATTCCCAGGTTTATCCGAATCGAGCAACCGCAAGAGATGGGGTTTGCTCTCAGGGTCTTTGATCTGCTCAACGCCATACAGGCCATGCATTGCCACTACCGAGTCATCGCTCTCATAGGCCATGCTTAATGCACGCACGGCAGAATAGCCCCCGAGATTCGCTATAGCCCGGCTGGCCTCTATCCCCACTTCAATTATCACGTCGGAAAGAGCCTGTTCAAGCGTCTCCATTTCCCTTTCAGTCGCGCATGTCCTTAAAGCGGCTGCAGCGGCGAGGCGCACATGCGGGCCCCCGAAGCGAAGGAGATAGGCTAGACGGCTAGCCGCTATCCTGAGGCCCAACATTCCCACTGCCTGTATAGCGCGTATCAGGACTTTCCTTTTCCTTCGGAAGAGAAGTTCCAGCAATAGATAGCGTTTCTCCCTGTTTCCGGGAAGTGTTAGGGCATAAACCGCCGTTCTCCATTTCTTGGGATTTCTTTCTGATTCTATGGTTTCAATAACATCATTCATATGTCCTCCGACGAATAAAGTATAAGCCACCAACGCGACAGGGCAGTGTCGCGATGCAGAAATCCCCGGGCTCCCGGATGCGACATGACGTTGTCGCGTTGATGTTGTATGCTATTGGAGCAAGGAGAAGCTATATGACGAACAAACGGTTATCCAAATCCCAATTTATGATGGGGCTCCAGTGTCAGAAACGGCTCTGGCTATATAACTTCAGGAAAGACCTTATCCCTCCTATAGACCCCTCCCAGCAGCAAATCTTCGACCAGGGCCATGCCATAGGCGAGCTGGCCCGGAATTACTTCCCAGGCGGAGTTCTGGTAGACGCCGATTACAAACACATCCCGGACGCTGTAAAACACACCGCGGAGCTGGTCACCGGGAAAGCGAAGGGGATATATGAGGGAACTTTTATATATGACAATGTCCTCGTCAGGGCTGACATCCTAAAGCGGAACAGCGACGGGACCTGGGACCTGATAGAAGTAAAGGGCTCGACTGAGGTAAAGGACGAACATCTTTACGATGTCGCCATTCAGCGCCACGTTATAGAAGGCGCCGGCATAAAGATCCGGAAAGTGGAACTGATGCATATCGACAATACGTTCGTTAAAGAGGGTGAGATCGATCCGAAGGATTTCTTTAAGCGCCAAGACATAACGAAAGAGACCGAAGAGCTCATACCGGAAATCAAAGAGCATTTGAAGGATTTCGTGAAGACTCTTTCATCATCAAAAGAACCCAAGATAGAGATCGGTCAGCATTGCTCCTCCCCCTACCAGTGCGATTTTTGCGGGCACTGCTGGAAGCATGTGCCGGAATACTCCATTTACGATGTCCCCCGCCTGAGCTGGGATAAGAAGGAAGCTCTCAGAGAGATGGGCATACTCAAGTTCAGGGATGTCCCAGAGGACTTCGACCTGAACGATGGCCAGCGCCTCTACTGGCAAGTTGAACGCACCGGGCAGACCGTACTGGATAAAGCGCGGATACAGGAATTTCTCGGCCGACTTGAGTATCCGATATGCCATATCGATTTTGAGACGATAATGCCCGGCCTACCCCTTTACGATGGGACTCACCCTTACCAGCAAATACCATTCCAGGTCTCTTTGCACATACAGGACAAGCCCGGGGCCAAACCCAAGCACTTTGAGTTCCTTGCTGACGGCAAAGCTGACCCCAGGCCGGCTTTAGCTCAGTTCCTGGTCTCCAATATAGGGCCAAAAGGCACGTTATTGGCCTATAACGCCTCTTTTGAGGCAAAAAGGATAGAGGAGCTGGCCGAGGCCTTCCCAAAGCATAAAAAGGCCCTTTTAGCTCTCCTTCCGCGCATAGAGGACCTAATGAAGCCCTTCCAACAGCGAGCTTACATCCACCCCAAGTTCCAGGGGCGGTATTCAATTAAGAACGTCCTCCCTGCCCTGATACCTGACATGACCTATAAGGGTATGGCGGTGGCCAACGGTGGAGATGCGCAGATTGCCTATCTGAATATTCTGTCCGGTAAACTCCCCCCGGATGCCGTGGCGAAAACACGGAAAGATCTAATCGCTTACTGCGGTCAGGACACCTTGGCAATGGTCAAGATACTAGACCATCTTAACGATATAGTGTTGTGGAGCGCGAATAAATAAAAAAAGAATCCCCGTGGGAATATCGGATATGTGAAAACGAACAGGATTAAGAGGAGGGCTATCGGCAGATATTATTGCGGGGCCCGCAATATTCTTTACAGAAACGATACTTACACGAAAGAACTTTTAATTCCCGTGTCTAAATAATTTATTAAGGGAATTACGCCATGTCATCGGTAGGGGTGGTCATCATCAGATAGGCCATACAAACAAAGAATATGCCCATCCAGTATTCGCTGTAGTGCCCTTCGTGCGGCCGTCCCCCGGCCCAATAATTAAACAAGCCGGTTATTGCACACAAAAACAATGCAACCAGTAATCGACCTTGAGTCCAAAAACCGAGCGAGCAGGTGAAGTCAAGTATCCTTTCATTAAACCCTCTGGCGCCACAAATCCAATAATACGCAGCCAAGAACGTGTGCAGGAAAGATGCAGTGAGCAGCATCGAAATAGCCCAATGCAACCCCATTAGAGGGTGTAAAAAAGTCTGTGTAAACGCCGACTTCATTCCAGCCTGACCCTCCCTTCAAAAAACACGGCCAGCTGGGAAATCGTCGAGGCCCAGTTCTGGATGGGCGATGTCCA
>JAGVVH010000209.1 GCA_019135895.1 Bacteroidota bacterium
ATGCCTTCAACGCGGTCATCGGTGCTGCACCCTACATTTTGTGGTCAAGATTTTCTTGACACACAAGAGAACGTTTCTTATACTGCTGACAAATAAAAGGAAGTTCTTATCAATGAAGGTGAAATTCGAAAGGAGGAAATTTATGTTTGGTTACCAAGGTAAGATTTTAAGAGTGGATTTGTCGTCAAAAACATGCAAGGTTGAAGCGCTTGACCTCGACATGGCTAAGAAGTACATCGGTGGCAGGGGCCTCGGCACAAAGATTTTCTATGATGAAGTACCTGCTTCTGTGGATGCTTTAAGTGTAGAGAACAAATTCATTGTGGCAACAGGACCGTTAACAGGGACACCTACACCAACGGGTGGACGCTACATGGTCGTTACGAAATCACCACTTACAGGGACCATCGCGTCTTCTAACTCTGGTGGGTATTGGGGCGCAGAGCTTAAATTTGCCGGTTATGACGTGATCATCGTCGAAGGAAAATCGGAAAAACCAGTCTACATCATGATTGAAGATGAAAAAGTTGAGATCAGAGATGCCGCTCATGTTTGGGGCAAAGTGACTTCTGAAGCGACTGAAATCCTTGAAAAAGAAGTACCTGCGAAATCTAGAGTTATGACGATTGGACCTGCTGGTGAAAAACTCTCCTACATGGCAGCTGTCATGAACGATGTTTCCAGAGCTGCTGGTAGATCTGGGGTTGGTGCCGTTATGGGCTCTAAAAACCTCAAGGCAATCACAGTGAGAGGCACTCAAAAGGTGGCAATTGCCAACGATGAAATGCTTAAAAACGTCGTTAAGGATTGTACGGCAAAAATCAGAGAGAATGGCGTTACAGGTCAGGGTTTACCGACTTATGGAACTGCTGTACTCGTAAACATCATCAACGAAAATGGCGTATTTCCAACAAACAACTTCCAAACATCTCAATTTGCAGATGCGGAAGAGATTAGTGGTGAGACGCTTACTGAAAAATATTTAACGAAAAAAGACCCTTGTTATCGTTGTCCAATCGCTTGTGGTCGCTATTGTAAAGTGGATGACATCGAAGGTGGCGGACCTGAGTATGAAACTATCTGGGCATTCGGTGGCGACTGTGGTATCTCTAATATGGGCGAAGTCATCAAAGCGAACTATTGGTGTAATGAAATGGGTCTAGACACGATCTCTACAGGCGCAACGATAGCGGCGGCTATGGAACTCTATCAAAAAGGGTTCATAAAGCCAGAAGATTTAGACGGCACACCGCTTGAATTTGGCAATAGCCAAGCAATCGTAGAGTGGACTAAAAAAATTGGCTTGAGAGAAGGTTTTGGCGACAAGATGGCTGATGGCTCATATAGACTTGCTGATGCTTACGGCGTACCTGAACTTTCAATGTCTGTTAAGAAACAAGAATTACCAGCTTACGATCCAAGGGGTATTCAAGGTCAAGGCTTACAGTACGCGACTTCAAACCGCGGCGGTTGCCACGTTAGAGGCTATTTAATCTCTCCTGAAATTCTAGGATTGCCAGAGAAACTCGACCGTCTCACCCTTGATGGTAAAGCAAAATGGGTTAAAATTTTCCAAGACTTTACGGCTTTTATCGATGCTTCCGGATTATGTCTATTTACTTCGTTTGCAATGGGCGCACCTGATTATGCTGCGATGTACAATGCTGTGGCTGGCACTGAACTTACAGCAGATGACGTGTTGTTAGCTGGTGAGAGAATTTGGAACATAGAAAGAATCTTTAACTTAGAAGCTGGTATTGATCCTTCACAAGATACGCTTCCAAAGCGTTTGTTATCAGATCCAATCGAAGAAGGTCCTTCAAAAGGACATGTGACGCGTTTGTCTGAGTTACTTCCTGAATATTATGCTTTAAGAGGCTGGGGTACAGATGGTATACCAACTCAAGAGAGAAAAGACAGTTTAGGGTTGTAAGATAACTGATGCTTAAGGCTTCTGATGTGTGACGCAAATGCGTATTGCATATCAGGAGCCTTTTGATAATGGAGGGGAAAATGCCATTTGAAAAACTGTATTTAGAATTAACAGATGCATGCAATCTCAACTGCGAGATGTGTTATCGAAAAACTTGGGGCAATCTTGGTTCACATATGGATGTTTCAGTGTTGAAACAGGTTGTAGGCGATTTAGGGACGATTCGGGAAATCATATTAGGCGGCATCGGAGAGCCCACGATTCATCCTGAATTTTACTGGGTTCTAGAGCAACTTAAAGATCGCGAAATCACATTGACTACTAATGGAACCACTATTGATGAACGCATGGCAGAAGCGTTGGTCGAATGCGTCGATAAAATGGTCGTTTCTGTAGATGGTTCTCAGCTCATCTACGATAGAATTAGGGGATTTGAATACAATCAGCTCATCAAAAATCTCAACTTATTAAATCAAGCAAAGGTTAAAGCTGGAAAGAACACCCCGCATTTATTGATTCAAATGGTAATCTCAAAAGATAATCTAGAAGAAGTCTCTCACGTCGTCGATATCGCGGCACAGCTACATGCAGACACGCTGATTTTATCCAATCTTTTGCCAGTTACCATTGAGGATAGTGACTCGATCTTGTATACACAGTACGACAACTCTGAAATCAAATCTTTTTTTAATAAAGTGAGAAGCAAAGCGCTCAGATATGGCCTTGAAATCAAGTTGACAGAGTCAAAACTTAAAACGGATAGGCGTTGTAATTTCATCGAAAAATCGGCGATGGTCATCAACGCACGCGGTGAAGTGGTACCATGTTATCGATTTGCACATCATGGAACTGAAGTGGTGTTCGGCCGGTTTAAGACGATTGAGAAAGTCGTTTTCGGAAAGATTGGAACACAGTCGCTAGACGCCTTATGGAATGATAGTGCCTATGAAAACTTTAGACATATGGTGCATAAAAATCACTACCCATCCTGTCCGGATTGTGATCTCGTCGATGGCTGTGATTTTGTAAGAAATACTTCAGGGGATTGTTATGGCAATACGCCATCGTGTGCGGATTGTTTGTGGTCGCGCAATATCGTATATTGTATATAAATTTAGCTTATACTTTTGAGTCGAGGAGGATGCGATGCAGATAAAAGTAAGGTTGTTTGCCACTCTTAGAAATGGACGAGGCAAAGAGCTATTGACTGAACTTCAGGAAAATGGGACGGTACGTGATATTATCGCACTCTTAGAGATACCGGAAACGGAGGTTGCGATATTGTTGATTAATGGCCGAGATGGCACACTTGATCGACCGCTACTAGAGACCGACGTCGTCTCGATTTTTCCGCCGGTTGGAGGTGGCTGATGCAGTCTAAGTTTGAAGGACGATATGCGAAAAATAGTCAAATGCTGTCAGTTGATGAAGTTGCGCATTTACATTTGAAAAAAGTCTGCGTCATCGGTTGTGGTGGACTAGGTGGTTATATTATCGAGATGCTTGGTCGAATTGGCGTTGGTCATTTGACAGTAATCGACGGCGATGTGTTTGACGTCTCGAACTTAAATCGACAACTGTTATCGACTGAATATGGCATTGGCATCTCTAAAGCTGAAGCCGCAGGGACAAGACTAAAAACGATCAACTCCGAGATCAAAGTTACCGCGCATACCGTTTTTGTGGATGAAAAGAATGTCAATGCTCTGATCCAAGGACACGATGTCATCGTCGATGCGCTGGATAGTATAGAATCGCGTAAGTGGGTGGCGAAAGCTTGTACTGAGCTGTCTATACCTTTTGTTCACGGCGCTATCGCGGGGTGGTACGGTCAGGTGTCCACTATTTTTCCCGGCGACAACACACTCGAGAAACTTTATCATGCCCAATGTGGCAAAGGTGACGAAGTTCAATTAGGCAATCCTTCTTTCACACCTGCACTTGTGGCTTCTATTCAAGTCAGTGAAGTGATAAAACTCCTCATCGATAGAGGCGATGTGTTAAGAAATCAAGTAATGCATATCGATTTGCTTTGTAACGAAATCAACGTATTTGATTTATAGGTGATGCGTTGCGCTCTTTTTATTCTCGTGATATCATAGAGTTGAAAAAAATGAGAGGTGGTATATTATGACATTAAATAAAATAGAGAGTTTTAAAGTTGACCATATCCGCTTGCAAAAGGGGTTATATGTGTCACGTGTCGATCATATAGGCTCTGAAGTTTTGACAACTTTTGATAAATAAATATTTTGAAAATAAACAAAATATATGATATTGGTAATACCAATATCAAGCAAACAATAAAGGAAATTATGGGGATAAAATAATCATGGATAATAAACTTTCTAATAAA
>JAGVVH010000221.1 GCA_019135895.1 Bacteroidota bacterium
GAATTTATAAAGTTCTCTACTTGAATGATAGCAGGAGCAAAAAATGAAAATGCTCATAAAAGATACAAAGCTTATTTTCATACTTTTTTATTAAGATTTCTAACTGTAATCAGGATCGAAAATCTTGACTAAGGGACCACTGGTATGGCCAGTAAACGGTGCTGAGTCGACTGAAGGCCGTGTGCACAATGCCAAAATCGGGGATTCACCTGTCAAGGCCGTAATGGAGCGAAGCACGGCGCGGTTTTTGCCAGCAGGCACTGCATTTAATTGCCGCAGTGAGTATCGCGGTACAAGCAGAAATTCGCGCTGGTTGTTATCCCCTGTTACTGCCCTATCGCTAAGTGCACTGGCGGGAGTCCGGGTTGATCACCAGCGTTGGTTGCTATCCAAGGTACAGAAAGCCCCCGCAAAAACCGTGACGAGTTTATTAATTATACCGTCCGTGTTAGCAAATGTTCTGTTATTGTATTGTATTTCAATTAATTTTTGGGTGTCACAATAACAAGAACAGGATTATCTGTTTCATTGAGAGAATCAGCCAATTCTTTCAATGCTTTTTTCCCTTCAGGATTTTTGACTTGTGATTTTTTGAAAGTATCACTTTCTACATAGTTTTTCAACGTAATTGCATCAACCCAGGAATATAATTTATTGTCATAACAAAATTTAGGTTCAAAATTCAGGCCACCTATCATATCATCTTTTAGAAAAGCCAGGGCATCAAAGATGTTTTTTGTTTTTGTGACCTTATCATATACTCCAAAGAATGAATTCTTTTTATATAATAATCTGTAAATCACATATCTTGGAACTTCCATGATACGTTGGACATTAGTTTGCTCAAAAAAGCTATTTGTTGAAAAATTATTAAAGGTAACGGTAGTTGGTAGTGTCGCATTAGAATTTAAAATTAAATGCGGTTTGATTTTGTTATCCTGGTTAAGCGTAAACACAGTATCACAAGTAACCTCTTTAAAAAAGATTGAATGATTAAATTTATAATGAATATTACTCCAGGAAAAAGCAAATCCTGTATTTTTTGGTGGAGTAAATTCATAATAATTAGGTCTCATATTTATTGTATCTCCGTCAAAATTAATAAACACGTTTCGAAATAGCTCATTTCCTGCCGCAGAGAAAATAGATAATAAAATAATATTTTTCCCGGGAACAAAATCTGCTTTGCCAAACTCATCTCTGAAGTTCAGAGATCTTAAGAAATTAAAATTGTATTCATTAATTTTATAAAATAACAATCTTTTTTTTGTAAGCAGTAGAAGAAGATCATTTTCAGGACTAACATCCCAGTCATAAATATATGTATATTCTTCAGGTCCTCTTCCCTCTTTCTCAAGTTTAAAGAGAAATTGGCCATTTTTATCAAAACATAATATTGTTCCTAAAATGAAGATATAAATTCTTGTTTCATCAGTTTTTATATCATGAATGTAGCTGATTAAAGAATTTTCAGATGTTTGTAGTGGAACATATTCAACTACTGAAGCTATCTGTGATAGATTTGTTATTGTTTCAGCATTAGAAAGAAGATCAATGGAATCTGTTTCATCTGTATTTGAGTTACATCCAAGAGAAACTGATAAAATAATTATAATGATGTAGTATTTGTTCATCTGCAAAAATATTAAGCAAATTTTTTATTTTCATTTAATGTTTATGACGAAGATTCCCAGGTAACAGGCGTAAAGCCAAAACCATCTTGATTGGCATCAGGAAGGCAGCTTGACGAGTTTTCTAATAATATAGTCCATTCTATTTATATAATATTATTTTTTCAATTTAACAATCATCAAAATAGGATTGCCTGTCTCATTAAGACTATCCGCAAGCTTTTCTTTTAATTAATAAGCAGGAGCATGACTTGAAATTTAAAAAGTTCTATTTATTGAAGAATAATATTTTGAATATGGGTTGAAATTTTTGCCAACTCGTTTTTAGCAAAAGTTCTTATTGTATTCAATTTGTTGATTAATTTTTTGGCGTTACCATAACAAGAACTGGATTATCAGTTTCGATTAGAGAATCAGCAAGTTTTTTGAGCTCTGCTTTCTTTGAATCACTCACCTTAACATTGTTAAAATCTCCACTAGCAATATAATTTTTGAGCGTAATGGCGTCAACAAGGGAAAAGAGTTTTCCATTACTGCATAAAATATTCCATAAATTTATATTCATATGAAAATCAGGTCCCCCGCTCAAATCATCTATTAGTACGGTCTTGGGTGTTTCAAATGAAGTGTTTGCTATAGTTTCATTGACATTTTTTATATTCAGTTCATATTTAACCTTATTAATCTTGTCAAAGATCATGTTTCTTAAATGAGACCTATAATAAATGACATACCTTGGTGTCTCAAATATACTTGATATAAAAATTGTATTTTTTCCTACGGGTTCCGAACCGCCCCTCATTTCTGGGGTAATCAGAGTACCATGTGAATCAAAGATTATTCTGGGTTTGAACGAATTGTCTTTTGCATCAACACAAAAAACAGTATCCCTGAACACCTCTTTGAAGCAAACCCTATTCCCAATGGAATAAGTAAGTAATTCATCTCTTGATCGAGAACCAATTTTTTTGACATTCTTGTATTTATAGCAATTCTGTTTAAAATGAATTGTATCTACAACAGAGTTTATCAATAAGCTTAAAGTAGGCGCATCTCCTCTCCATGGACCTATTGCCAAAAAGATATTGTCGGTTTCGGGGACTAAGCCTATATTATCTGGCACCGGGTCTCCCAGTTTAATTGACCGGTGAAATGCAAAACCCGTATCAGAAATCCCGTAAAAAAGCAATTTATGATCTATTACTGAAAGTATTGTTAAAGATTTATTATCAGAACTGACATCAAAATCGGAGATAAATGTGTATTCTTCAGGCCCTCTCCCTGAATTTTGAAGTTTAAAGAGAAATTTCCCATCTCTATTAAAGCACAGTATCTCATTCCTCATCTGACTATTTTGAATATAAATTCTATCATCCTTATTTACAATCTTTAATACAAAGGAGGTGATAAATGAATTCTCCGTCGTTTGTAAGGGTATATACTCAACCGTTGTTGCTATCTCAGATAATTTTTTAATAGTGGATTCAGGTTCTGTAAGAAGGTCTATTCTTGTAATTGAATCTCCATTAATATTATTATCACTTTTCCTGTCGCAGGAATAGAAGATGACAATTAAGAAAAGTACAAATACTCTATTCATATCATCATTATTAGGGTTCCAATTTAAAATATAGGCACTGAATTTTTGCTAACGGCCCGGCAATATGGGGAGGTTGTGTTACCCGACGCAAGCACCGTCACGATCCCGATACTTTAGCCAGAAAACTATCCCGGTGCAAGGAGGGTATGGCGCATTTTTTGCCTTCCAGGTACGATGCTGATTTAACAATTCGCGTGTCGCGATACAAGTTTTATAAGTGGTTGAAATTTCATCCCGGTATTGCAATTTAATTAAAAGCAGTGGCGCAATCCGGCTGTATTCCCTTGCACTATCCTGTTATACAAGCAAAAAGCAAATTGCAAAAAATGTGACAAACAACTTACCCATATTGTCCGTGTTACAAGTAGTAGCAATTTAATAATCCAGGTAGAATCCTATACAATAATACCTGAATTAACTAATCAAGATAAATGCTTGAGGAACAGTCCGAGTTTAATGAGCTGGTCTCGCTCTATTATTTTCAGAAAGAATTAGTCTAAAGGATAAAAGGGTCTTTAATAGATTGAGCTAAAGTCATTTTGGATCAGTCAAGAGGTACATTTATTGAGTCTTTTTTCTCTACGTACCTCTTTTTGACTCTCTGCACGTTCCTTTTTGAAGTCATCGCGACGAATCTGATCACAGAGAATCATAAACTGAAGCTCTTTTTGTTTTTCAATCATGATTAAATGATGAGTCTTAGTTAGTCCTGCGAGTCTAGTTGGCAGTTCAACCTTTTCGGTTTTGGAATGAACCCTTTTATTGCGGAGTCTTTTGTTCATTAAAAAGGAGCGAGTGAAAAACTTTAATACTTAGGATGATTCAGGCAGAAATCATAAATTATGGATCAATGTGTTGTGCAGCAAACTATTACTTGTAACGTTCGGCGGTATGTGCAGTTGGCGCAGAGTCGCGGTGGCGCGTGTTTTTGCACTCGTTGTGCGATGCAGGGTTATGCGGTAATTACATTATTCTCGCGTTGGCAAAAACCGTGACACCAGGAGGGGGTCCCCGGCGGGAGCCGGGGCGGGCCGCACCGCCGACCACTAAACA
>JAGVVH010000147.1 GCA_019135895.1 Bacteroidota bacterium
ACAACTCTCCAGGTATCACCTGGACGGCCGGTATAAAATTGATAACAATCAGATTGAAAATGCCATACGCCCATTGGCTTTGGGAAGAAAAAACTATCTCTTCTGTGGAAATGGGGATGCTGCCATAAGGGCTGCCGTGGTTTACTCACTCCTGGGTTCCTGCAAGGCAGCCGGCGTAAACCCTGCTGAATGGATGGAAGATGTTCTCTCAAAAATATACTTTTACAACAACGGGAAAGGGAATCTGGAAGAACTGCTGCCTGCCGAGTGGGCAAAATCACAGGACAACAAACAACTTTAATATAGTTGTACAACTTTACAAGAACTTGTACAACTTTCTGTCAACTTCACTGAAGTTGACCTAACTTTTACAAAAATCATACGAATTTGTGTGAGTGACTGACAAAGTCTGCTCGGAGTTAGTAACTTTATACGGGTTTTATCGGATGCTTACGTTAAATCAGGGGCGGCCAACTATTGAGGGCAGAGCGAAGCGGAGCCCGAACGATAAGGGGAGCCGGGTGGAAATGGCGCGCGCCCTGCAGGAAGGTCCGGGGATGGGATGGTTGGTATAAGCTTTCTGCTTTTGATAGATGCGGTGCCGATGGCGGCGTGGGTTCATTTACGCCGGCGAGTGAGCGCAGCGAACACCGCGGGATATGGGTGGGAAGCGAACTGAGGCCCGTTCACAGTTCGCCGGGCGGGGACAAGGATCATAAGCGGAGCGAATACTAAAGAAGGCCCCGGACACACTCGATGAAACGCTACCGATTAATTGACATATTTGTAACTATTAGATATTTAATATATACAAAGAATTATTACCTGGCACTGTCCAGAATTTTGTGTAAATGACAATTGAGTTTTCATAATTACAACAGCACCCTGTCTTCAAAAATAGTGATAAACTGATTCAAAACAATAGCCCAGTTTTTTATAGGCATCGTCCATTTCCTTTCAATCTCATTGATAGCAAGATATACAGACTTTTTAACGGCATCATCATTTGGGAATGAAAGTTTGGCCTTGGTGTATTTCCGGATCCTGCTGTTGAGATTTTCAATCAGGTTGGTCGTGTAGATGATTTTGCGTATTTCAACAGGATAGTCAAAAAATGTGGTCAAATCATCCCAGTTGGTGCGCCAGCTGCGAACGGCATAACGGTATTTCGAGTCCCATTTTTGCTCGAAAGCATCCAGGGCCGTTGCGGCCGCTTCTTTATTTATCGCTCCATATATGGTTTTAAGATCAACCGTAAATGCCTTCAGGTCTTTGTATGTAACATACCGGCAACTGTTGCGGATCTGGTGTACTACGCATATCTGGGTAGCGGCTTCCGGGAATACGCTGCGGATGGTATCGGTAAAACCGTTCAGATTGTCCGTACAGGTTATCAAAATGTCTTCCACGCCACGGGTTTTGAGATCGGTCAGTACACTCATCCAGAAAGCAGCACTTTCAGCTTTACCTACCCATAGTCCCAGGACTTCCTTTTTCCCTGTTTTGGTAAGCCCTATGCATATATAAACTGTTTTATTGATGACCTTTCCACCGTCCCGCACCTTGAACATGATACCATCCATCCATACGATCAGGTATTGCCGCTCCAGAGGCCGGTTTTGCCACTCCTGGGCCGCCTGGGTCACTTTGTTGGTGATGATGGATATGGAGGACCCGGAAAGGTTTATTTCATAAATACTGCGTAATTCTTCCTCGATATCCGAAACGCTCATCCCTTTTGCATAAAGCGATATGACTAGCTTTTCGATGGAGAGACCCCTGCTTTGGTGTTTTGGAACGATGATCGGGTCATATTCCCCGTTCCGGTCCCTGGGAATCTGGATGGTTGACTCACCATGTTCGGTCTGGATAGTCTTTGGAAAACTGCCGTTCCTTGAATTGCCCGTGTTGTTGCCCGCTACATCATTTTTTTCGTACCCCAGGTGCGCATCCATCTCGCCCTGTAACATTTGTTCGAGTACCTGGGAATGAAGATCCTTCAAGAACTTGCTTACGTCTTCCTCTGTTTTAAACTGTTTTAGAAATTCTTTGGACAACAACTCCGGAGGTACTTCCGTTTTCTTCTTGACCATAAATTGTGTTTCCATTTGGTTTAATCCTTAAATTTAACAATGCTTTTTACTTTTGCATTATCGTTTACACAATTTATTGGATAGTGCCTATTACCTGTTTTCTGGACATTGCTGTTATTGGGATATTATTTAGAAAGAGATAATGCCTCTGTTTTAAAGAATAATATTATATCGTTAGGGTCATTTTTGCTGTTTAAGACTTTTTCTACATCTTTGGTCTTCTTGCTTGCTAATTTTAGCATAACTTCTTGAATTTCCAAAACATCAATAATACTTGATCGACTATTTATGTCCATGTGTTTTATAACTAAAATATATGCATTGTAAATACTAGGTTTCTTAAAATTTGAACCGAATACATTTGATATTGATTTTCCATAAGAATAATACTCTTGATCTATTAATTTATCGTTCTCTTCAACTTTATTAAATAACGATTCAAACTCAGCTCTCTCTTCAGTTTCTTTTTCTTTCGCAATGCGTGCCTCTTCTTGTCTTTTAGCTAACGACCATTCATAGTCCATTTTCAAATCTGCAAAACCATTAACCAATGGAATAAACTGTTTCATTGTTGGTTCGCTATCATCCTCATAAATCTCTGAAATAGTCTTCATCCCCGATAGGAATACTCTGCAATCAGAATAATTATCAGAATTATCTGGATCACTGCCTTGAACTCGTTTATAACGTTCACCGCCAATATAAACTGTTGAATCTTTTTCGTTGAATGTATTCCTTATGTCCGATGCTTCATCTACTGGCATTTCATATAAAATAGTTTTTTCACCCGAAGCAAAATCTGTTTCAGTAACCTTGATAAGAAAGCCTTCGAAATATTCTCGTTCCTGTTTGAGAGGTATGCCCTTTTTCCTTTCAACTTGCCATGTTCCATGCGCCCAGCCTGATTGATTAAATGTGCCATTAACGGTACCGCTACTTGGCGGAGTCTCAATTGTTGCAACACTTATGTAATGGTTATCTTTCATCTCTCCAGTGCATATCATATAATCAACAAAACCATTTATTATCGCTTTATATGGGCCATTAAGTTTGTCTTCCTTGTAAGTCACCGTAACCTTATTCAGCTCTTTATTATTATCTCCATATGTCGTCATAATCCAAATCCCCTCTTTTTTACCATCTATGTATTGACCAACAACAGAATAATTATAGAAAATATTAAAATAATTGAACTCAAATTTTCCGTGCTTGACACGTGTACCGTCTTCAAGCTCAAAGTATGAGTAATTTACTTGCCCTTGATCTGCACTATTTATTCTTTCTCCCAAAATATCCTTGGGTGTTTTCATCTCTCCAGAATATGTCTTTAAACTGTTCTGACCGAACGCATTAAGACAAACAATCAATGTGAGTACTGTTAAAATCTTTTTCATTACGGGTTTGATTAAATAATGTGTATTTATCTCTTGTATTTATCTCTTCTATACGCTGTGTTCTGGAAAGGATAGAGGTAAAATTAGCAAATATGAATGAGAATTCAATTTTTGATAAATAAAAATATCTTATTAATAATGATTCTGATGCCTTCGAATAGTTACGATTAATTGAAATCATACAATCAACCAAGCACGCGAAGTAAACAGTCTGATTGATGATAGATTCGACTTGACATTAGAGTGTATCAGATGTTTAGTTGAACCAAGTTCACAAACCCAATAAAATGACACGGACTACAAGAAAATAATCACTTTTTTTCTCTGACGTTACCAGGCAAACAATATAGTTGTGTATATTTGTGATATAGAGCAGTCTCTAGCACTTAAATACCCTTATTGCTCCCGGCCAAACAGCCAAGTGGTTCCCTAAATAATTCCCTGTACTTAACAGAAAGAGGAAGTAGATGTAATTTGCGCACAAGCTCCCCGTACCTATTGATCCCTAAAACCGAATCCCGATCATGTCCTTTTATTTAGCTTTGGGTAGTCCGTTGGTATAATGAAATGTGAGAAAAAAGAATCATAAATAAGTCAATCTATCCCCTATTTTGGGGTGCAGACAATTGTAAATAGATCCGTTTTATCGTATATGCTGAAAAAGGCCATAATGAAAAACTGAATTCTACTGAATAATAATATTTAAAACCTTTCTTTTTTAACACAAACAACAAAACCATGATTATGAAAAGGAACACAATACTTTGTATTCTCTCTCTGTGTGC
>JAGVVH010000384.1 GCA_019135895.1 Bacteroidota bacterium
GGAGAATGGAGGATGGAGAATGGAGGATGGAGAATGGAGGATGGAGGATGGAGGATGGAGGATGGAGGATGGAGGATGGAGGATGGAGGATGGAGGATGGAGAATGGAGGATGGAGAATGGAGGATGGAGAATGGAGGATGGAGGATGGAGAATGGAGAATGGAGAATGGAGAATAGGGGATTAGAGACGAGGAGACTTGATGATGAGTTAAGAGGGGTAAATGCTTTTTATATCTTCTTTGATTAATATTGCGGAATAGACATATAAAAACGGGATAAAATTCCTTTATTAACCCTTAGGGATAAAATTTTTTGAGAAATTATTCGATGAAAAGGAATTCTATTTCACTGAACGAAGGGTTGAGGTTGAGCGTCGAGTATAGAGTATATGGAATTATTACTGATATATTCCGGAACATATTCTTTCATTTTTTTCACCAATTTGTATGAATCATTTTCAATTACGGTTTGGCCAAGTTCGAACATCATTTTCTCGATTTCTTCTGGATGATACATTTTTACTTTGGCACCCAAAATTTTGGGATGAGAGGTAGGAATTACATTTTCGCCATCGTTGAGGAGTTCTTCGAACAATTTTTCGCCAGGTCGTAATCCAACTTCCTCTATTTGAATATCTTTACCGAGACGTAATCCAGATAACTGAATCATTTTAATGGCGAGATCATATATTTTAACTGGCTGACCCATATCAAAGACAAAAATTTCGCCTCCTTGACCCATGGCACCTGCTTCAAGGACTAAACTACAGGCTTCAGGAATTGTCATAAAATAACGCCTAATGTCTTTATGCGTAACAGTGACGGGTCCACCCTTTTCAATCTGTTTCTTGAAAAGGAGCACCACCGAACCATTGCTTCCTAATACATTACCAAAACGTGTGGTGATAAAACGAGTTGTCCCATTGCTAAGCGCCTGGGTATAAATTTCTGCTATTCTTTTGCTTGCCCCCATCACATTGGTGGGATTAACCGCCTTATCTGTCGAAACCATCACAAATTTATCGACTTTATATTCCACGGCTAAATCGGCTATGTTTTTCGTACCAAATACGTTTACCATCACGGCCTCGTAAGGATTGTCTTCCATAAGTGGAACATGTTTGTATGCCGCAGCATGATAAATTATCTGTGGTTTATAAGTTTCGAAAATTTGTTTCATTCTTGTTTTTTCCTTGATATTGGCCACAATAAATACCACTTGTTGCAAAATATCGCTGTATTTTTTTGAATACCTTAGTTCAGATTGAAGATCGAACAAGGCTGATTCGGCTTGGTCCACCAAAATTACTCTTGTTGGTTGATATTCTAATACCTGACGTACTATCTCGCTGCCTATAGAACCCGCTGCACCAGTGATAAGAACCACTTTACTTAAAAGATCTTCTTTTACATGACTATTGTCGAGTTTTATAGGAGGTCGTCCTAATAAATCCTCGATTTTTATTTCACGAATTTGATTTACACTCAATTGACCATTAATCCAATTTTCAGCAGGAGGTATATTCTTTACCTGTAAATTAACTTCTAAGGCTTTTTCGATGATTGCTCTTCTTTTTTCGTTATCTATATTGGGAATAGCAAGAATCATCTGAGTAATATGATGCCTGTTGATAAATTTTTCATTGAAGACTTGTGTTGGAGAATAAACTTTCGTTCCATCAATGCTTTTATTGACTTTACTTTCATTATTATCAATAAATCCTATTATTTTGTAATTATGGTTCGAATCTTGTTGAAGGGCACTACGTGTAAGCATTCCTGCCGAACCAGCTCCATAGATAAGAACAAAAATACGCTTACTACGCTCTTGTTCGGTTATTTCCATAAAAATAACCTTGATAATAATCCTGCTTCCAATGAGAAAAAGATTACATAAGGCAAATTGAACAATTATTACTCCAGCTGCAATTGTAAAATTGTGAATCAATTGAAATCGTTGAACAATGTATTCACCTGTTATAAGAAGGATAAAAGCAAAGGAGGTGGCTTGCAGAATTCGTGTAATGTCTTTTATGCCTGTATGGCGGATGATGCCTACATAAGAACGGGTTATTAAAAAGGCAAAAGAATAAGATAATAAGATGAGAACGATTTCAGATATGAACCATGGGTAAACATGAGGAGAAATAGAGTAGCGAACGAATAGAGCCATAAAATAAGCTGCTACCGCTACGCTTAAGTCAAAAGTAAAAGTAATCCATCGAGAAATGAACCGATGAGAGTAATACTTGTTGAATAATTTCTTAATCATTGCTGTTGCATTTTAATAATAAAATCATTAGCTGTAGTATACCAACAACCTGTTCTTTACATGAAACTCTCTTATTGTAAAACACCTTTGATATGTTATTACGGTAATCATTCAACAAATATACGTTGCTTTTGGTAAAAATGTTTCTGAATGAGAAAAACTTTCGTAAAAATTTGTATTTGCTCACGATAGGGGGTTAAACTAATATCTGCGAAGACGATCTGCACTAACTATTTCTTTCTCGCTGATTTCCGCAGATGCATTTCTGCGTTCTTCTGCGAGTTTTATTCTGCGATAATCTGTGGGAGATGTATTTTTTCTCGCTGATTCACGCAGAATATCAACTGATAACTTATAACTTAATGTTGACAACTTAGAACAAATAACTGATAACTGTTAACTGTTAACTGATAACTGTCAACTGATAACTGACAGCAGATAACTGTCAAACTCCATTCTCCAACCTCCAACATCAATCCTCCAATCTCTGCGTTCTTCTGCGAGTTTTATTCTGCGATAATCTGCGAGAACTTTATTTTTTTCTCGCTGATTTACCCAGATTATCAACTGATAACTAATAACTTAATGTTGACAACTTAAAACAAATAACTGATAACTGACAGCAGATAACTGTCAAACTCCATTCTCCAACCTCCAACATCAATCCTCCAATCTCTGCGTTCTTCTGCGAGTTTTATTCTGCGATAATCTGCGAGAGATGTATTTTTTTCTCGCTGATTTACGCTGATTTTCCCCGCTGTTTCCCGCTGATTTTCTGCTATCATTTGCGTGAAACTATTCTTTTCTTTCCATCGTTGGTGCAAGCATCCGTCTCTGCCAGCAATAAACAAAAGCACAAGTAAATACTTGCCCCTGCAAGGAAAAATATGAACAAGCTAATCACTAATTTCCAGTCTCAAACCTCCAACCTCTTTATTTGTCCAATTAATTTAACTTCTGAAACGGGTTTCGATGAAATTTTTCACTTCAAACCAAATATCAAGGATCAACTTGCAATGTTTTCCCAAAAGATTGAGTCCTTCTATTACCTCATCGGTAACAAAGGGATATTCATGAGTAACGATATTCCTTGTTTCACGTAGCATCATCCATTCGTCGGCACTCGGTATCACATTTAATTCTTCGAGTTTTGCCAGTCTGTCGATAAAAGGCAATTCCCGCACATCTTCCCCCAGGTTTTCGAGAATTGCAGGAAACAGTTTCCCTCCCATGCTATCTTGAAGTTTTGAGAACCGAAAGATCAACTGATCGAAATAACTCATTTCTTCGGGTTGCAAATGCACATATTTTTCCTTATCGAGAGGAAAATATGTTTTTATTTTACCCCAGGCAAAATTCATACGTTCGCTGTGAATTGTGCATAGTTGAACCGCTTCCGTCAGTTTGTCCAGTTTTTCCGATTGTTTTTGCATATTTATATAACTTGATAGTTCATCACAATTTTACTCGCTCCCGAATGATCGTTCTATAAAAATTTTCTTTTTGCCGCGTAAAGGCATTGTCGAAAACCACATCTATTTTCCGGTCACCGATCTTTGCCTTAAGTTCTGCCAAAAATCGAACTTTTGCCTCAATATTCAATTTCTTTTCATCCTTATTTGTTATAAACAAGTCGATGTCCCCACCTTTTTTATTTTCGTCCGTTCTCGAACCAAACAGATAAACAGTAGTACCCTCGCCGAAATGCTTCTTAGCAAGTGTATTTATGGTTTCTATTTGAAATTCGTTCAAACGCATCGGTTCATTCTGCTTAATTACCAAAGATAATCGTTTATTTCGACATTTTCAATGCGGCGAAAATAAGAAAACTACTCAATGACTATTCGATAATGTTTTATTGCTCTTTCACCGACTTTCGTGGAGAAATCCCTTTCTGTTTCCATCTGCGAGAACTTTATTTCTTTCTCGCTGATTCACGCAGATTTAAAAACGCTGATTTCCGCAGATGCATTTCTGCGTTCTTCTGCGAGTTTTATTCTG
>JAGVVH010000143.1 GCA_019135895.1 Bacteroidota bacterium
ATTCAAATATCAGAAAAATCGGACTTGAATATGATGATTTGGATTATTCAAAATGCCTCGATTTTTTATTGATGACAGTTACAGGGATTGATGAACAAGAATAAAAGGCACATATCCACAACACATGGTAGAGTTCATGCTGGTTTCAGAGGTTTGCGGGCGGTTGTGGCTCGTTAACAAAGTAGATAGTAAACTGATAAGAAACAGCTTCGGAATCCCGCACGAAACCCTACCATCAAACGTTTAGGGTCAACTGTAAAAAAAACAGCTGCCAATTTGCTACATAAAGACAAAAAACGATAAAATGAACAGTCCACACACAAAATAACACATTTGTAAGCCTTACGAGCCGACACTCAAGCTAAAGCTTGCAAAAGAGCTGCAATTCTGCCATTCCTCTGGGCACTTAAATAAACATTATCAGTATTTTAAATTAAATGAAGAGCAGATATAAAATGATTAAGCATTTTTCAATACGTTAGCTTGGTTTGGCATTTATCGTAGAAGCTGACAGCATAAGTAATATTATATTGAGACTTGATTACGCAGTTTATAAATTTTAGGTATTACGCAAAACAACAACAGCCCATAACAAGCGGTACATGGGATTATTAAAAAAACAATTAAATTTGAAAAGTTACCAAATATTGGTAACTTTGAAGAAAAATTAATTCGTTATGAGTAGGAATACTTCAATATCATTGGGAAATTATTTTGATAATTTCATTAAAAACAGGATTTCCGCGGGACGATATAAAAACGCGAGTGAGGTAGTCCGTGCTGGTTTAAGGCTTTTAGAAGAAGAGGAAAACAAAATGATCGCATTAAGAGAAGCGATTCAAGAAGGGATTGACAGTGGAATAGCCCAAGATTTCGAACCAAAAGTTCATCTTAAAAACTTAAAAGCTAATAAATCCCTGAATGGCAAGGTATAGATTAACAAACAAAGCAGTTGATGATTTAGCCCATATTTGGAATTATACAACTGAAAAATGGTCTGAAAGTCAAGCTGACAAATACTATCAAATGCTTATAGATAATTTTAGCGAAATCGCAAAAAATCCCAGTCTGGGAAAAACCTATTCAGGAATTATAAACGATTTATTGGGATTAAGAACTGGTCGACACATTATCTTTTACCGAAAAACAGAGAACGATGAAATTGAGATTATTAGAATACTCCATGAACAAATGGATTTGAAACGCAGAACAAAAGAAAAATAACCCCACATAACATGCGGTCATATTTAATGCAGTAAAAACACGCGCCATCCCAAAGCGGCGCCAACAACATATACCAAAAGGTTGTTAAATGAAATTTTTGAAAAAATGGATATAACCAAGCTTAAGAATGGTAAATATTTTCAGGGTAAGTACGATGAACCAAATGATTTTAACGGTTGGTTCGTTGGTTCTTTTTTCGATGAGAATCATCCTTGTAAAACTGATAAGGTTGAGATTATGTATAAAGAACACCAACAGGGTGATGTATGCAAGCCTCACTACCATCAGGAGAAAGTAGAACTACTCATTATGTTGGAAGGAAAAGCCAAATATAAAGTTAATGGTAAGGAGGTTCTTTTGACTAATGGCAGTTATCTGTTTGCTGATGTTAATAATGTTATTGAGGGCGAGTTTCTGGAAAAGTCGAAAATATTTGCCATTCATTCACCGAGTCTGCCAAACGATAAAGTTGTTATGTAAATATTCGATCTCCATTTTTTGAAAAACTCTACTGATTTGATTTTCGAAATGAAGTGGAAGTAATAACGAATTGAGTATTTCGACGAAAGAACAAATTACTAAAGCCCGAAGAATGCAAATCCTTGCCCTTCGGGTCACTTAATAATTTGTATCCGGTAAATGAACGTTCATGCAAAAAGACAAATTGTAATAAAAAACTCATTCATATGACTAAAAAATTAAGTCTGTCAGAAACAGTAATTCAAAGAAATGAATATAAACGAAAGTATAGTATCTGGGAATTGTATCGTTCCTTTGTTTTAGCACCGGGGGCATTGTCTGAATTGATTAGAAATAATAAAACTAAGTTAGTCGATAAACGTCTCGTAAAACGCTTACAATTAGCTGTAACCGAGGTTAATGGTTGCGCGGCCTGTTCGTATCAGCATACACAAATGGCACTAAAAGAAGGTATGAGTAATGAAGAAATTAGTAGCTTTTTAAGCGGAGGAAGTGAATTTACTAAACCAGAAGAAGCAAAAGCCATCATGTTTGCCCAGCACTTTGCAGATACAAGAGGATTCCCTAAAAAATATGCCTACGATTCTATTGTAGAAGAATACGGCAAAAAGAAAGCAAGTATTATTCTCTCAGCATCACAAATGATGATTGCAGGAAATATGTACGGAATCCCCTTTAGTGCATTTCTTTCCAGACTTCAGGGAAAACCATACAAAGACAGCACACTGTTTTATGAATTAGGGATGCTGATATTTGGTATTCTTTGTTTGCCAATTGCAGTTATTCATGGATTCCTAAGAGGCTTGCTTGGTTTAACTAATGAAAAATTTGACAAAACCCCGACTGAATAAATAGCACGAGAATCTAACACTATGGTATAGTGCATGAAGGATTAACTTCGGTGAGCTCTCTTTGTTCGATTCAGAGGTATGCGAGCGTTTTATGTAATTGGTGCTCCGCATCACGAGTGCAAAACACGCGCCACCGCGAAGCGGAGCCAACACCACATGGCACCGAACGATAGCCCTAACATAAACACTGTCATAGGATTAGACCAATCCGGGCTTTACTCTTCACACATATTTTATCTACACGTTACAATCGGAGAAATAAGTAACAAATACAACCTTAAAATGGGTTCATATTGCTATCAGTAACGCCAAACATAATCTACTGAGAGTTTACCACAAGATAAAAGGAAAGTATTTGCAGGCGTGTCTCGATGAGTTCTGTTACAACCATAACATACGTAATTATGGGAAACGACTGTTTGATAGACTTGTAGTACGTCTGCAGAAAATTAGTGGTACGTATTGTGAATACTCAAAAATTAATTTTGTAATTTAACTGACATGACAGGACTACGAAATACATTGCAGAAAGACATGTTGAAGATACTGATTACCAGCTTATGGGCATCTCTCATTACTAAATCAACACGTTTATACAGGCATGAAAAAGCCATGTTCATCCTTGTATTGCTTCTTATGATACCGTTTTTTACTCATGCACTAGAGGTAGAAGAACCTAAGAATCCGTTGAAAATAACACTTTCTCCTACATACGTGACGCAACATTATTGGCGTGGTATAGGTCGTGGCAAGTTGTTTGGAGAAGCACCGGCGTTTGAACCTCAAATCACTTTCGTGAAAGGCAAATGGATGTTTGGTTTGTTTGCAGGCGCATCTTTCGATAATATTTATAAGACAGCAATGCCATTTGTTATTTATCAAGTGACTCCGGAGTTTTCGGTAGCAGTACAGGACATTTATTCACCAGGCGCAAAGTTTTGGGATACAGATCCGTTTAACTTCAACCTTAATAGTTCCAGTCACTTTGTGGATTACTACATGACCTATCGTTTCAGGAATTTTCCACTCCAACTGAAGTGGGCAACAGTATTTTTAGGCAAGGATCCCAAACCTGAAGGAGGCAGAAACTTCACGAGCTATGCCGAAATCGGGTATGGGGTGAAATATAAAAAGTGGCAGGCAGATGCTTGTATAGGTGCTACTCCATGGAAAGGGCTTTATGCCACGAAGGCTGGAATAAACAATTTGGAACTCAAGGTGCAGCGCAATTTTGTGATTAATCAGAATGTGCCATTCCCTGTTTTCCTTAAATCTGGTTACAATCCTGTATCTGAAAAAGGAGTTATCGTGGCCGGTGCAACGCTGAATTTAAAAATCAAATAGGCAACATAATAAATTAAACACATGAGTATGAAAGAAGATATTAAGCCTCAGGGAAACGACAAAATTTTATTTGGATTTATATTATCTGTTCTCACTTTCTGGCTTTTTGCCAACTCCATGATGAGTATCGCTTCGGTGATAGGCAAGGATTTAGGCATAGCCCCGAACTCGATGAATACTGCAGTGTCGTTAGCGGCATTGTTCTCCGGTATTTTCGTTGTTGTGATGGGAGGACTGGCAGACAGTATCGGACGTGCAAAGATATTGCGTATAGGACTTTATTTAAGCATTGCAGGCTCCTTACTTATTGCTGCAGCACCTTCTGGTGCTTTGGCTCAACCAATGGTAT
>JAGVVH010000216.1 GCA_019135895.1 Bacteroidota bacterium
AAGGAGTTATTTGGAGAATGCCTTCACAAATACGTGATAACAGATGCTATCCGGGATGAAAACGTTTTGAAATTCTCTGTAGAGTATGTTGGCAGGTACAAGAATAGGGAGAGTGCAAATGAGATTGATATTCAGGTCGAAGATATTGATGTTGAGGAACTGATGGAATCTCCGGTAAGGTTGGAGAAGATTGTTGATTACATCATTGCAAATCATAACAGGAAAACCCATAGCAGAGAGTTTACAGGGATGTTCTGTGTTAGTAGCATTCCGGCATTGATTAGGTATTATGAGTTGTTCCAGCGCAAGAAAATGCTGTTGGAACATGATTTGAAGATTGCCACAATCTTCAGTTATGTTTCCAACGAGGATGATGTTGACGCCAATGGTTTTATTCCGGAAGAAATATCAGTTGCTGCAGAGCCTGAAATAACATATGCTACCAATAAACATACCCGTGAAAAACTTGATGAGTTTATAGGGCATTACAACCAAATGTTCGGTTCTGCGTTTTCGACCAAAGACAGCCAGAGTTTTTACAACTACTATAAAGACATTAGCAAGAAGGTTAAGGAGCGGAAGATTGATATTCTATTGGTGGTGAATATGTATCTGACAGGTTTCGACAGTCAATCTCTGAATACACTTTATGTCGATAAGAACCTAAGATATCACGGACTAATTCAGGCATATTCCAGAACCAACCGAATCCTGAATGAATTGAAGAGTCAAGGCAACATCGTAGTCTTTCGCAACCTCAAAAATGCCACAGATGAAGCCATAACCCTATTTAGTAATAAGGATGCCATCGAGGAAATCATCATGAAGCCTTATGATGAGTATGTTAGGGCATTTAATGAGGGATTTGTCAACCTGCTTCAAATAACACCTACTGTCGATAGCGTAAACAATCTTGCCACTGAAGATGATGAATTAAAGTTCATTATTGCTTTTAGGGAATTGATGCGAATTAAGAACGTGCTCACCTCTTATTCTGACTTCAAGTGGAATGATTTGTCCATGACTGAGCAGCAGTTCGAAGATTATAAAAGCAAATATCTTGACCTGCATGATAAAGTTAAGAGCGAACACGCAAAAGAAAAGGTAAGCATTCTTGAAGATGTTGATTTTGAACTCGAACTTATTCACCGGGATGAAATAAATGTTGCATACATCATTCGATTACTTATCAAACTAAAAGCCAACCAGAAAAAGGATTCAGAGCAAATAGAAAAAGAAATATTCAACCTTCTGAACACTGAAATGCAACTTAGAAGCAAGAAGGAACTGATTGAGAGATTTATCAAAGAGAACTTGCCAGTCATTTTGGAAACTGATGATATCCCGCAAGAGTTTGAGAAGTTTTGGTCAGTAGAGCAGGAAAGAGCGTTTTTACAACTTGTCGAAGAAGAAAAACTGTCGAAAGAAAAGACTCAAACATTAATTGAGAACTACCTGTACTCGGAGCAAGAGCCATTGCGTGATGAACTTCTGGGACTCATTGTTGGCGAAAAACCCAAATTGCTTGAAAGGAAGACAATAGGAGAAAGGATATCAAGGAGAATCAGGTAGTATAAAAAAGATTGTGTAAACACTCATAATAATTAAATCGGTGTCAATGCCCTGCGAAATGAAGCGGAGGCGTAGCCGGAGCGAAATGAAGCAGGGCATTGATATATTTGTAAACCTTAAACCTTTCAAATTATGAGTGCAACAGAGAACTTTCCAAAAGATTTTTTCAAACAATTTAAAAGCAAGGAAGAATTTCATTCATTTTTCAATGATCTTTTCAAACAGGGCGTCGAGGAAATGCTAAAAGCTGAACTGGAAGCGCACCTGGGCTATGAAAAGCACAGTAAAGAAGGCTATGGTAGCGGAAATAGCCGCAACGGATTCTACAACAAAAAAGTCAAGACTGAAAACCTGGGGGACATGGTTCTCAACATACCCAGGGACCGAAACAGCGAATTTGAACCCCAAATTATTCCTAAGGGCCAGCGCATGAGCGAAAAGCTCGAAGAAGCCATTACAGGCATGTACAGCCGGGGAATGACAACCTCTGACATTAGCTCCCAGGTTAAAGAGATTTATGGTGTAGATGTAAGTGAAGGCACTATTTCTAACGTCACAAACCGCATTATTGAACATGTAAAAGAATGGCAAAACCGTCCCTTAGAGCAGGTCTATTTTGTCCTCTGGATGGACGGTATCGTATTAAAAGTAAGACAAAACGGTAAATACATCAACAAGTGCATTTTCATCGTAATCGGGCTGAAAAATGACGGTTTAAAAGAAGTGCTGGGCATGTGGATCGCCGAGAACGAGTCAGCAGCATTTTGGCTGACCGTGCTTACTGATCTAAAAGCCCGTGGTGTAGATGATATCTTGATTGCCTGTACGGACAACCTCACCGGTTTTACCCAGGCTATCAAAGGAGTGTTCCCGAATGCCATCACCCAGCTCTGTATTGTTCACCAGATAAGGAACAGCTGTAAATTTGTAGTCTGGAAAGACCGGAAAGCGTTTTGTGCTGATCTTAAAAACATCTACGCTGCCACGAATGTGGAAAATGCCGAAAAAGCCTTGCTTGCAATGGATCAGAAATGGGGGACAAAATATAAATATGCCATCCAATCCTGGCAGAATAACTGGGAAAATCTGACGCAATATTTTAATTACCCATTGGAAATCAGGAAGATAATTTACACCACAAATACTATTGAAAACTTAAACCGGGGAATAAGAAAATATACAAAAAGCAAGGTTCAATTTATTGATGACAATGCCGTGCTAAAAGCTGTTTATCTGGCTATTACAAACATTGAGAAAAAGTGGGATATGCCCATCCAAAACTGGGGCATTATCCTTCATCAATTTTTAACTATTTTTGATAACAGATGCAGACTGAATTAAATTTCAAATTTTTGTGTTTACACAAAAAAATTTATACTCTCGAGAATCATCGGATTTGTAAACACTTTCATTAATGGGATAGCAGGGTAATGCCTCCACTACCCTGCGTTTTTAATGTCTAAAACAGTTTGTTGCTATCCTATATAATCACCATAGTTTATTCGCCAAGATTGGGTGTCATCGCCAATTAATTGAACAATCCTACTGTTTCGGCTGATGCAATAACAAGTAGTTCGGTTCTTTCCTTTTCTTACTGATTCAAACCCACGTTCTGCCAATAATTTTCCAACCGTTGGCACATTGATTCGTTTGCTGTATTCTGGATATTTGCGGATTAAGGCAGTAACGCTATCCAAATTCGTAATATAAAATGCATCGCCAACTGTTTCTGGCAGTTGAATATAATCATCCATTATCAAATCCACATCTGATTTCTGTACGTAATCATCATATAATTTAATTAGGGATGTTCTGTCAGTGTGTTGATACGAATATTGGAATCCATTGGCATATAGGTGGTAGGCTTCCATGAATAAATCCGAATAATCAATTGCAGAAAGCCTTTCAAAATATATTTTTTCAACCTCAATAGGGATGATTCTACGATTTTGTTGTTCCCTGACAACGGCAAGGTTATTTCCACTTCCGGCAAAAGAGCACCTGCGCTGAATTGTGCTTATTCTACGGTCATATTTTCTTCGAGTAGTAACTTCCTTTGTACTAAGAACCGTCTTGAATGTCTTATCCGCCTCATAAGTGCGGCTATCCATCTCATCATCAACTATTAACATAGCCTGAGACATCAGCACTTTAAAATCATCATCAAAACTCAGAGAATGTTCCTTACGATAACCGTGGAGTTCTTTTGGTAGGACATAAATGCGCAAAAGTGTTGTTTTTCCGATACCCTGCTCAACTGAAATCAAGGTAAGAAAGAATTCGTTGGGATATTCCCCATCCAATGCCTGTGCAATCATTCCGACATACCATTTTTTGAGATATTTGAGCGCAATGGATTTATCAACCGATTTATTCCTTAGCACCAAACAATCCAGCCACTTCTCGAAAGTGCCCACTGGATGTCTATGTTTGTTTGCCTCAATAAATTCCAAAATGGGATTAGTAGTTTTAATATAATTTGACTTAATCACTTCTTCAAACCTTTGCCGGGACACTTCCTTTTCGAAATGCTTTTTCATGTTGATGTAAATGGTATTATACAACCTTTCATCTATAATATTTCCGCCAAAGGTTAAGTCCTGAACGAAACTGTCATAATGGATACCAATGCCGTTGAGATATTCAGCGATATCATCAGAAGTGATTTTATCAGTGGTCATCCTCTTTCTCGATAGTCCAGTTATGTTTGATAAATAAATCACTTATGCAGTATTTATTATTGAACTCGTTTATCGCTGGTTCACTATACATGAACTGCTTTCCGTTCTTTGATTTATCATCAATAACTGTTGGGAAATGTCTTGTCAGGCTTCTGGCTGCTTCCAGAAGTAGATTACGTTCTTCTGCAGTTATAACCGGGATTTTAACATTGAGATTTTCAAGGTCAAAGACCCCTGTAAACGGCAAATAACAATGTACGTTTTTTCGCAAATAAGAATGTACTACAATTAGCAAATAGCGATGTACGCATTTTAGCAAATAAGGATGTACATCTTTCCTGGTGAAG
>JAGVVH010000512.1 GCA_019135895.1 Bacteroidota bacterium
CTCGAGTGTATAGGATCCGCCGCCGTAGCTTTCTGATATTATGGTATCCTGTTTATACTGTCCGACGAACATCCAGTAGTTATTGCACCACATTTTCACCTGGCCACCCTGGTAGGTGCCGGGAAATGTTGAGATGGTTGAGTCGTTTTCCACCTGTCTGGCATAGATCAGGTCCCATGCACCAACGACAGGGTTTACGGGCTCCTGTTTGCATGCTGCAAGCATGATCAGGAGCATTGAGCAGAGAACGGCAGTCTTTTTCATAGGCATTGATTTTTAGTTTTCTCCCCGGTAACGCTTTATAAATTTACGCTATTTGGAGACTCAAGTCAAATGTCTTTTGTTACTGACAAATAAGATATAAAAGGAAAGGGCCATACTTTTTATTATGGCCCTCTTCCCGGAGACAAAATCACTACCTTAGGAACCATAAGGGGATGGGCGAGATAAGTAAGAGAATAATAGCTTGGACGAATAAATCTTTTCGGACGCTGCTTCTTTTTATCAGCGCATACAACATCAATGAAAGCGCCAACAGAATTCCGAAGTAGGTTAAATAATTAGCAAGTGGCATTTTAGCGTAGGAAAGGTAACCTGCAATAAAGACAGTTGCATAAACAAATCCTACTATTCCGTTCTCAAACATGCCTCCATCCTCTCTAAGTAAGGGAAGGAACCATCCAATGACCAAATAGAATATTGCAGATATAAGAAGGACATATTTCAAGAAAGATGCCTCCTCTAGAATCGGGTTTAGAAAAGCAGCAAGTACACTGATAATAAATACGAACTTCTGTAATTGTTTTTTCATGATCCTATTCAATTTAGTTAGCTTCTAGTCTCTAATACACAATCGGCAGCCATTACACCAAGGCAGACCGGCCAATCGATTACACAAGCCATCTTGGCAAAGAATCCACTATCTAATATTTGTTGCTGTTTCCTTCTAAAACATTGATCCCATGACTCTTGCTTTCTCTCTGATGATAGCTGATAAAGATAATTTGAAATACCCTTAAGTACAGAACAGTATACCAATAAACGTGTTTGTGCCTCTAAGTTAAAACATTTTGTTTTTAGAATTAAATCTTCGATACATGATAATCTGAAGTTCAGTGTAGTAATATCATCCATTAGAATGGATTGAGAAATGAATGAGTAGCAGAGTGATTCGATTTCCGTATAACCCTCATCAGAAAGTTTCGTGAACTCCCTAGGTAACTTGCTTTCGATGATTCCAATTATACTATTTCTTAGGTCTTCATTCTTGATCTTCTCAGTTCGGACTAATTTCTCTAGTTCATACAGAGATTCGTTTACTTTATCTCCAACTATACTGAATGGGCTTACACTCAGACATTCAGATCCGAAGTTTGTTAACAGATCATCATAATTCATTTCGCAAATTTTCTGGATACGATTAATTGTGGCGTTGTTTTCATTTTCGACATTACTCTTATCACAAGAGCAAGCAAGAACAATTAAAACGAAAATAATAGCACCTTTTTTCATTTTAATAGATTTTAATTGATTCTGAAGATTTTATTAGAAAGCAGGATGGTTATCAATCAGCTATTAATTATGTAAGCAGTTGATAAATAAATTCATGCAGGCCATTAAGTCAATCTACTGATATGCCTAGGGGTCGAACTTAAATAGCATATTACTGGAATATGCATACCATTACCTGAATATCTCTCCTAGAGAGCATCATCAGAATTACTATTTTTTTACCTGATCGAAATGCAGCATATTTATTATTCCAATTCAAAGGTAAATAGGAATTCTAATTTTATCAATAGTTATAGATGAAATTGAATGAAATATCTCAAAGTATTTAAATTTTCATTACAAGGATTCACTTATTAACGGAATTTTGTAACTTGGATCTGTCTCTCGTTGTGTAATCATGAAAAAGATAGACGTAATAGTTATAATCCTGCTCTCCCTGTTGGCAATCTGCTTTTTCTGCGGTCTCATCATAGAGTCATGTACGAAGATTGATTATATCCTGCTAATTACCCTGCCGGCCGGAGAACTAATAAACTCAGTTGCAGTTGCAGGGAACCGGGGGAAGTGAAAATCTTAGTCAAAATGCAGCCTGCTGAAGAATCTGAAAATAAGTACCAATGCCTTCCGCCATGTACAGATCCTGGCTAGTGTTTACTGTCTTTTCCATCATTTTTTTCGTCCTTTGCCTGATTATGGTAATCTTCTTCAATACTCCCGCAACCCGGAGTTTCGGTGAAGAGTTAACATTCCTGGTGTCAATAATCAACATGGGAATGGCATACAGTTTCTACAGGCATAACAGGGAAGAGTTTTCTGCCAGATGGCGGCAACATCATAAAAAATAATGACGTGACATGCACACCAACAGCCGAAAGAAGATACTGATGGCAGGATTAATCCTGAGCACCATATGCCTGATTGCTTCATTGTTATTACTCATACAGCCACCTTCCGGCCCATACAGCAGACTGGCGATGACCGGAACCATGATTGTGGCAATATTGACTGGCCTGTCCTTCTTCCTTCAACTCAGGAAAATTAATCAGTAGACCCAAATAGCGTAGCTAAAATGAAAATAAAACTCCTTCGATTCGTCCTGGTGTCTGTTACAATGACAGTCCTGGGTTTCATGGTTTTTACACTGTTTGATCTGTTCGAGGGTACCGCTCGCCAAAATGCTCATGAAAACCTGCGGATCCCAGCAATCGTGGGGGTGATGACCGCTGCCTTCCTGGTCTTCTTTACAAAATTCTTCCCGGATAAAAAAAGCTGAAGCCCACCTGAACTTCAACATATCTGAATCCTTGCCATCACCCCCGGATTTTTATACCTTTAGCATTGCATTAAATCATCCCCTGATGAATCAACTGGTGATCCGCGATAAGGCACAGGAATACATCTTCCGATTTCTGGGAGGACTGACACTGCTCGGTGTCGGGATACAACTCTTCATCCAAAGTCCCAAAACTGCCATCTTCTGGATACTGGTGGTGGTTTTTATCCTGGCTGCAATCTTCTTCTTAAGCCTGAACTTTGGCGCCCTTATCAACAGACTCACCGCTGACCGCGGAATACTTACAATCAGATGGAACACAAAAATCTTCAAAAAACATCTCCCCATTGACCAGATCGCAGAGATCACGGAAGACAGGCGATTCATCCGAATAACCATGAAAGACAGCAGTACCATCCGCCTTCACGTGAAACTAATGGACGCCGACAAACGCAGGGCAGCACGCAGGTTCCTGAAGGAGAACACGGGACTGTAAGACCCGCAGATTTTCCTATCTTTACATTAATAAATCTCCTGTCATGAAACAGCTTGTACTCCGGAACTCACTTTATGAACGGATATACCGCTCACTGGGGATCGTCTGTCTGATCATGGTTATCATAATAATCATTACCGGTGATAAAAATGAGTGGTCATTCTGGATCCAGATTGTAGCCATGCTTCTGCTGGGGCTGGCATTCCTCAGCCTCAACTTCGGAACCCTGGTCAACAGACTGACAGTAGAAAAAGGTGTGCTGACAATAAGATGGTACACCAAACCCATGAGGATAATCCTGCCGATACACGAGATCGATGAGATCCTGGCCGACGAGAACTTTGTCCGTATCGTGATGAAAAACGGCCGTATCATCCGGCTCCCGACGGGGATGCTTGAGTTCGAGGAGAAACGGGCTGTCCGGAAATTCCTCAAAGAGACAACCGGCTTCTGACACATATGCGCATCCTTCTCACTCTCGCTTTTACAGCACTCGCCCTGAGCCTGCCACTCGAGGCACAGCGGAGCACGGCCGGCTCTTCTGCCGCTACTGCAAGGGTCACCGTCAGCGGCTTCGTCACCGATGCAGGCAGCGGAGAACGAATGATAGACGCAACCGTATATGAAAGAGCCTCCTTCGCCGGAACCACAACCAACAGCTATGGTTTCTACAGCCTGCCACTCCCTGCAGGAAAGGCTGAACTGATCGTATCATACCTGGGCTACAGCCCTGACACCCTGGTCGTGCAACTCTCCCGTGACACGGTTATCAACTTCAGCCTGGTCATGTCATCAAGCGAGATAGCTGCAGTAACAGTTACGGCCTCCGGCAGAAGAGCGAAGATCGAAAGCACCCAGATGAGCATGATAGACGTCCCGGTGGAGAAATTCCTCAAGCTGCCGGTGATCTTCGGCGAAGCCGACGTGCTGAAGGTGATACAGCTGCTCCCCGGAGTT
>JAGVVH010000136.1 GCA_019135895.1 Bacteroidota bacterium
GTTGCCCCACCGTCTGAGGTGATGTTTCCACCACTCTTTGCAGTTGTCTCTGTAATCTCAGTAACTGCTAAAGTTGTCAATACAGGTATGCCTGCATCATCTTTCTTGCAACTAGTTGCAAAAGTTAATAATACTCCCATTACTAATAATGGAAAAATCAAATTGTATCTTTTTTTCCTCATAACTTTAAATTTTAATCGTTAATACTTATTTTAATTATCTGTTTTTGTTAATGTTTGTTGCTGTTTTTCTCCAATGACCGCCGCCAACTTCATTATAACCGTAATCTCTTCACGCAAAAATTAATTTCTAAAGAGTAAATTGTTAAATAGCTAAAAAGCCCGAACAGCACGCACCCTGTATGTGTTGCTCTTACCGTGGTTGCCGCTCTGGTAGCCAATGGCGAAGTTCTGTGTCCATGCAGCGTAGTTATAGCTCTCGCTGGAACTCCAATACCAGGTACTTGCAAAATTGACCAAACCTTGTTTGCCTAAATTTTTGTACATTAAATCTAACTCATCTATACTTGGCAAAAACCAGTCGGTATAACCGTTTAAATTAAGATCATAACAAAGTTTTGCAGCAATACCTGCTTGTGTGCAACCTGCAACAATAACATTTGTATTTGCTGCCCCTGTGTATAAGTCTAATGAAGTACCGCCAATATCTGTGCCATCACAGCCCCATGCTACTGCTGTGCTTTGGTCGGTTTCAGCACATACTAAACCGTGGCCTGCACCATCGATGTAAAATACTATACCACCTGCATAGCTAGAGCCTATTTTAGGAACATCATCTTTCTTGCAACTACTTGTAAAAACTAAGAATAGTCCCATTACTAATAATGGAAAAATTAAATTGTTGGTCTTTTTTCTCATAATTTTTAAATTTAATTGTTTATACTCATTATAGTTATCTGTTTTTGTCGTCGTTTTCTCAAAAAAATCGACCACTACAGACAGTATTTACAAATAGCTAAAAAGCCCGAACAGCACGCACCCTGCCCATGTTTACCTTATCGGTGAGGTACTGTAAGCCAAAATCGTCGAAGACCTGTATCCACGCGGCGGTGTTGGTGGTGTAAATGCGCTCGCTGGAACTCCAATACAAGGTATCTTCAAAATTGCCCAAACCTTGTTTGTGTAAATTGGTGTACATTAAATTCAACTCATCTTTACTTGGCAAAAACCAGTCGGTATAACCACCACCATCATATTCGTTACAAACTTTTGCAGCAATATATGGTTCTCCGCAACCTGCAACAATAGCATTTGTATTTGCTGCCCCTGTGTTTATTGCTGTTGAAGTACCTTGAATCCATGTGCCATTACATCCCCATCCTTTTCCTGCGCTTTGGTCGCTTTCAGCACATACTAAACCATGGCCAGCACCATCGATATAAAATACTAAACCACCTGCATAGCTAGAGCCTATTAAAAGCCCGCTATTAAAAATAATTTCGTTGCCATAGCCTGTGCCTTCTATATTTGTAGCATATGCTCTAACATAATAAGTTGTATTAGCTGAAAAACCAACAATAGTGCTTTTAAAATTACCAGCTCCTGTTCCATCTGTTGTTTTGCTGTCTGAGATAGTAGGGTTTTTCCTTGTACTCCAACACACCCCACGTTCTATTATAGTAAACCCACCGTCTGAGGTGATGTTGCCACCACTATTTGCAGTACTATGTGTAACCTCAGTAACTGCTAAAGTTGTCAATTCAGGAACATCATCTTTTTTACAACTACTTGCAAAAATTATTAATACTCCCATTACTAATAATGGAAAAATCAAATTGTTGCTTTTTTTTCTCATAATTTTAAATTTAATTGTTTATACTTATTTTAGTTAACTGTTTTACCTTTTCCCTTTCCCATTTATAACGCTTATCCCCCAATAGGAGTAGTCTAACCGTACTCTTAAGTTACATTTTTTGTTCTTTTTTATATAATTCTTTATATTTTTCTCAATAACGCTCACAAAATTAAGAATTATTCTTTTCAATAAAAATTATTTTCTCTTTTTTTTCAAATAATAAATCCTTCCCCATAAAAAAATGCAGCCCCCTCTCATCCGGTCAACCGACGAAAGGGAACTGCGATGGTGGTTTGTGTATATAATTGCAAGAAGATTATTTAGTTGGTTCTACAGCCGGGTCGGCAGGGGCATCTGCATCGGCGGCTTTCTTCCGTTCGTTGTTCATGCGCTTTTGGATTTGTGTCATAGTATAGTCTTTCAGTTTGGATTCATTGGTGCCTTTGTAGATGGCCTTGCCGGCTTTCATAACGGGCCACAAGAGGTCCCATAAGTTGTTGAAGATGTCTCTGTTTTTCAAGCAGTTTTCGGAACGCTTGCTTTGTAGGAGATTTTGCTCTTTGTTGAGTCTTTCAACTGTGTTTAGCAGGGTTGTGATGTTGTCAAGCTGTTCCTGTTTAAGACCTTTTTCCATGAGGACGGTTTTATTTTTTGTCAGATTGGTTAGAAAGCTTCGACCGTTGAGAATAACTCCTTCTATATTTCCTTTATTAATGTTGAATCTTAGTTTTACTAATCCCAATTTTTCATTATTCAAATTGCCGGTAGCCAAATGAAGGTAACCTTCAATCCGTACCAGCAATGATCTAAAATTTTTCAATTGCTTGTAAAGCTCAGCCGTCGTGGCCTTCAGTTCATAATTTACCGAATCGGTCATAATCAGTTCAGTGGCAATTTTTCTTTTTGCCTCAAAATCGGTTAGGTAAGCTTCGGTAAAGAGGGGCGAATAGGCCGTGAAATCAGCCAAATCGCGTGTTACACTTGCTAACACAAAGTCGGCAATGGTTGGAATTTCTTCAATTTTACTGTGAATTTTTGTTGTCATAATAACAAGATTTTTTGATTAATAAAAATGTTAATTACTAAAAAGTGTTTCTATAAATGTTTTAGTTTTAAGTGTCGGGGATTTCAATTTTCCTACTTGGGATTTCAATCTTCCTATTTGGGATTTCATTTTTTCTACTTGGGATTTCAATCTTCCTATTTAGGATTTCATTTTTTCTACTTGGGATTTCAATCTTCCTATTTGGGATTTCATTTTTTCTACTTGGGATTTCAATCTTCCTATTTGGGATTTCTATTTTCCTATTTGGGATTTCTATTTTTCTATTTGGGATTTGTAAATAATTTTACATTCAGGGCAATTTGGCTATTACTATTAGCAATATAGAGCTGCATTTCTATTGATTGGCAATAAATTTAATAAAAAGAGGTTCAAGAGTTTATAAGGGAAGTGGGGGCAGCAGGTTGTATCAAATCGGTTAAACAAATATTTTAATGAATGAGCATCGGATTAGTATTTTTCTGTTTGAAGAGGTGTTGAATTTTGCTTATTCAGGGGGCAAAACAGGTAGTTTACTAAGTGTCACGATGTATCATCATTTTGACGGCGCAAATATATAAATAATTCTAATAAACAATAAATAAATAGTCTTTTTATCAAAATATTTCCCAAATAGTTATATGTTAGTATGATAAAATAATAAAAGCAATTTTTAAATATTAATAATTTCTTAATTTCACTACCCCGTCAGCAGGCAACGGTTAGAAAATTCCTATTGGTAGCAATGAAGAGAAAAGGGTGGGATTATATTTTCATTGTTAAATAAGGGCGCATTCCTGCCGGAATGCGAAATTTTTCTTCAGAAATCATTATACTACCAAGCTGTATTCCCTCCGGGGATATATTTGCGATGCTTTCTTCCACCACGTCATTCCGTCGGCAATGTTCTCCAAACTTGCCGGGAAACAATTTCCACATCTTCACATTTCCAAATTTTCAAATCTCCACATCACCTGCTCCGTCATCGGCAATGTTCTCCAAAATTGCTATTTATTATTCTTTCAATCTCTTCAATCTCTTCAATCTCATTCAATCTCTTCAATCTCTTTCAATCTCTTCAATCTCTTTCAATCTCTTCAATCACAATCAATCTTATTCAATCACAATCAATCTTATTCAATCTTACTCAATCTTACTTCGCGCCAGGGATTGTATCGAAAAACCCGCAAAGGCGGGGGCTTTGGGGCACAGGGAGCGGCAAAGATTAAGCAGGTCAAAGCAAAAAAAAGATTATAATTTACTTGCAAATTCTTTGGAACGTACTGCTCCTTCGCCAATATTAACCAGAACCGTTTCCCCGTTATGAATTTGTCTTTCTTTTAAAGCCTGGTAAAAGCCGGCCAAATCAACAAGTTCCGACTCATTGATACGCAGGAATGTGCCATTACTTTTCTTGACAATAGGGGCTATCACGGGAAACATCCCGGGATTTCCGGTTGATAATATAGAAACCGTAGTTTGAGGATTGTCAATAACCGGATAAATCTTTTCGTACCCATCCGGGAAGCCATTCTTTTGGGCATTTTCCCAAGCACTCACCATAGGATCACAAAGGTCTTGTTGAACCAGTAACATTCGCGGCAATGTAACTTCAGGAAAAAAGTTTTGGATTTCCCGCACTCCTTTATCAATAGCAATCGGCCCTGTTCCTCCGCTGACTGCCTGAATATAAATATCCGGCATAGAGCCCATTTGACCGAATAGGGTCGATATTTCCGGCAGATATTAAAACAGCGTTATCAATGGCATACTCAGCAGCCATCTTTTTTGCATAAGCATAATCGCCGTCAGCAATCACTACTTCCTGTCCCCAGGACCTCATCTCTTCGACAGAGTCCGCGGAGACGCAAGCGGGAACAAAGACGGTAAATTTTACCCCAGCCAGAGACAAATACTTGCTAAAAGCAGTAGCAGTATTTCCGGTAGAAGCGACACAAAAATTGTGAATCGCAGTTTCTTTAAAAATGGAAGCAGCTAAAGAAGCGGCAACATCTTTAAAAGTATTGGTTCCTCCATTCAGGTCATTCCGATAGACCATTACGCGGCAATCAACCTGGAAATTGTCATGGGCATATTTATCAAGGAACTCCCAGTTTTCAACGGGAATAGCGCCTTCTTTGCATGTAACGATATGAGCCTTATCGAGGAGCGGCAAAAAATCAAAATAGTGCCAAAAGCTTTCAGGCTTCCCTGTCAGCAGGCTGGGCAAGGTTGCATAATCCGTATCATACTCGACTTCGGCATGCTTACTTTTGCAATTGGGGCAACACTGATTTTGTAAAAACCAAAGTGCAAATGACGGCGTGACTGTGCCACAATGAACACATTTAATTTGATATTTATTCAAAATCCGAATTATTTAGATTTATTGACCAGATTCATATTAGGCATGGGTTTATCATACTCCCCTGCTTCCAGTTTCTTTTTAATCTGACTAAAGACCTCAATCGTTAAATTAACATCTTCCAGACTATGAGCTGCCGTCGGAATCAGACGAAGCATCAGAACGTCTTTAGGAACAACCGGATAAGTAACAATAGAGCAGAAAATATTATAATTTTCGCGCAAATCAACCACAATATTGGTTCCCTGGTTAGGACCGCCTGAAAAATAGACAGGAGTCACCGGAGATTCCGTTTGACCAATATTAAAGCCCTTCTCCCGCAGTCCATTTTGGAGAGCATTTACATTTTTCCAAAGTCTTTCGCGAATTTCAGGATGAGTTTTCAGCAGTTCCAAACGTTTCATAGCTCCAAGAACCATCGGCATCGGCAACGGAGGTGGTCCACAATTTCTCTTTTTGAAGCGACAAAAGCGCCAATTCCGGCCATACTTTTAGCAAAAGTAGCAAAATAGACATCAATTTCATTTTGAACACCAAAATGTTCTCCGGTTCCGGCACCGGTTTTTCCCATAGTTCCAAAACCGTGAGCATCATCAATAAGGAGTCGGAAATTAAACTCTTTTTTCAGTGCCACAATTTCGTCAAGTTTACCAAGGTCACCTGCCATTCCGTAAACGCCTTCGGTGATAACCAAAACGCCGCCATTTTGTTCTTCGGCAACTTTAGTAGCCTGTTGCAGTTGCTTTTTCAGACTCTCCATATTATTGTGCTGATAGACATATCGTTTTGCCCAGCATAGTCTAAGACCGTCCATGATACAGGCGTGAGCTTCGGCATCATAGACAATCACATCATGACGAGAAACTAACGAGTCAATAATAGAAATCATTCCCTGATAGCCAAAATTCATCAGATAACCTGAAGGTTTAGAGACAAAATCTGCAAGATCCTGTTCCAATTTTTTATGATATTTGGTATCTCCCGACATCATGCGGGCACCCATTGGGTAGGCCATTCCCCACTCTTTAGCTGCCTCGGCATCAGCTTTTCTCACCTCGGGATGATTTGCCAGTCCCAAATAGTTATTTAAGCTCCAGGTAAGTACTTCTTTTCCGTTAAAATGCATTCTTGGAGCAATTTCACCTTCCAACTGAGGGAACATAAAATAGCCATCGGCACTACCTTGAAATTGACCAAGTGGGCCCGGAGTTTCTTTTATTCTTTCAAAAATATCTTTCATAACTATATAGAATTATAAATTATTAAAATTACTGAGCCAACATCAGACGAACACTGATTCCGCAGTCAATATTAGTGTTGCTATAAGTAATATAGGGTTTATTAATGACATGGTCATAATAGAATCTAAGTCCTACCATACTGCTGATTTGGTAATCTGCAGAAACATTAATACTCATGACAAGCATCCCGGCAGTAACCTGATCAACATTTTCTTCAATTTTACGTAAAGTGGTCTTATTATCTTTCAATCCAAAGCCGAGAGTTAAATTCAAATCGCTCACAACCTGACGTTTCATTCCCGAGAAAATAAATCCGATTTTTAAATCTTTAAAACGATAACCTGAAGAGATAACCAATTCGTTG